>CAZMGQ010000017.1:0-13662 GCA_964565855.1 uncultured Lentisphaerales bacterium
TTTTAGTTTGGTCGAGGTCTTAGTGGCCACTTCGATTTTTGTTTTGTTGGCTCTGAGTACCCCGTGCAAGTGGGAGGGCGTGACTTTGCCCTCGATCTGTTCTTTTTCCATCGCGGCATTAATAGTCTCGTTGCCATAGAACTCAAAATAGGCAGATTTGAGCCTGAGTATTTGGGCAAACTGGACTTTTATCTCGAAGCTCTGGACCGGGATGTACGCAAAACGCATGAAAACCCCACTGTGGGTGTCCTGCTCTGTGCCAGCAAGGACAAGGAGGTGGTCGAGTATGCCCTCAGTCGATCGCTATCGCCTGCACTGGTGGCCGAATATCGTGCCAAACTTCCCGACAAGACTTTGCTTCAGACCAAGCTGCAGGAGTTTTACCAGATCGCCGCCGCTGCAACGTCCACTACGGGGTGATTGCTGTATTGTGGCGTTGTTGCGTGGGTCAAGCACCATGCTCACACTGACTGGAAATCAGGGTGAGGGCGCGTGTTGATACAAACCATGTGGACTTGTGCCAGTGTCCAGACTCTACCTGGACAGAGATAAAGCTACCGCGGAAGGCTCGGAAAAGCGCGGAAGGGGCGAGGAAAATGAACCACGGATAAACACAGATAAACTCGGATGGGATTGCGACTGTTTACAAACGGTAGGGACGGCTCACCGTGGCGTATAAAGGATAAAATTCGCGTTAGTTGACGGCGCGCCCGGCGGTCGTCGCCCTACCTTTTTGGGGTTTCCGTAAACTTGCAAAGGTAATGCCTCAAGGTAGGGACGGCTCGCCGAGCCGTCCGCAGAGGTTCCGACTAAACGCAAGACTATGGCGCGACAGGTTTTGGCGAAACATGCTCCTGTCTCTGACGGCTTTTTTAATGCGGTTTGGTTGGCACTTTCTGAACAGGCAGGAATGCCTGTTTTGCAATTTGTTCGCGTTCATCTGTGTCTAGCTGTGAAACTTTCTGGCACCGAGCCATAAGTGTTAAAAGACCGAACATTGCAGTGTATCCGCAGTTTTGGGAGGTTTGATATCGACATGGCGTGATAGCAGTGGTATAAGGTTACTAAATCGGA
This sequence comes from uncultured Lentisphaerales bacterium, assembly GCA_964565855.1. Lineage (GTDB taxonomy): Bacteria > Verrucomicrobiota > Kiritimatiellia > RFP12 > JAZUKQ01 > CAZMGQ01. The sequence continues at coordinate 1,075 of CAZMGQ010000017.1, forward strand.
TGTAAGATCGTTTGCACACTTGGATTTGGCGATGAATTTCGCACAAACTGGGAGGAAGAATGAAAAAGTTTTTCGCCGGACTGTTCCGCTGCAGGCGGACTGCTGAGGACAATGAATCGCAGCCGGAGTATCCCGCCGATATTTTGCCCAAAAAGGAAGATTTTTTGGCAGCCGACGATGAAGGCCTGAAGAAGTTCCGCAAAGCAACTTATGAAATGCTTAGAAAGTACGGACGCTCTGTCAGGGCTACCAGGCAGGAGTTCCAAAAGATTCTCAGGTCAACAAAAAAGGAGCTTCAAAAGAGTCTGGATTCGCAACGACTTGAAATTCAGGGCACACACAAGCTGGCAGTGAACCAACTCAATCAAACCAGAGCGTCCATTGATAGTCTGAATGTACAGGTTGTTGCCTTGCGGGAATATGTCGATGACAAACAGACTGAGTTACGCAAGTATCAGGAAGGTTTCAACTGGGTTGTCACCAAAGATTTGTGCAATCGGATTATCATGTGTATTGATGACGTGGCGAGGATGCGATCCAGAGAAGGGATAACGAGAGCCCACAAAGCAGACCTGGAGGCTGTTGAACAAATTTTGGTCTTTGCTCTGGATAGTTGTGGTGTCGAACAATTTGAACCTCCAGTTAATGTTCCCTTTAGCAAATACCGTCAGGATGCTGAGGCTGTTCAGCCCAACGAGACTACCACAGTGCCGGAAGAAGCCGATACAATCGCAAGGGTTGTGTTGCCGGGCTACCGGATTTACATTTCGGAAGATCAAAGTCGCCTTGCAAGACCTGCCAAGGTTAATGTCCGCATATTGAAACAGGAGGAGCAGAATAATGAGTAATATTGTAGGAATCGACCTCGGTACAACTTTTTCCGCTTTGGCTGTCTTGAACTCAATAGGACGGCCAGAAACCATTCCAGTTGAAGGAAGTGAGCGACTTATGCCTTCAGCAGTTTACTTTGAAAGAGGTGGCGAAAAGGTAGAGGAAATAGTTGGAAAAGAAGCCCTTCACTCAAGAGTCACTAACGTAGATAGATCCGCACGGTTGATTAAGCGATACATGGGCAGTCCTTTTTATCCAGATAAAGTTGATGGTAGTAATTGGAGCCCTGCCAAACTGTCTTCATTCATACTCAAAGAATTAAAGAAAGAATGCTCTGGACAGATAGGCGAAATCAAGGATGTTGTGATTACTGTTCCAGCCCACTTCGATGAAGTAAGACGCAAGGCGACGATGGATGCTGGTGAAGCGGCTGGTTTGAACGTAGTCGGTATTGTCAATGAACCAACGGCAGCGGCTCTCTTCTATGCTATCACGCAGGAGGTCGCTGGCCGCATTCTTGTATTCGACCTCGGGGGCGGCACTTTTGATGTTACGGTTATGGATGTTAAGGGCAAGGATGTTTCCATCGTATGTTCTGATGGAGACCCTCACCTGGGGGGATATGATTTTGATCAAAAAATATTGGACCGTTTTGACAAAGCTTACAGATCTAAGTTCGGAGTGACACTTTATCCAAACGCCGAGGAGAAGGCACGTTACGAGTTACGGGCTGAAGAGGCCAAAAAAACACTTTCACGTAGACCGAGTGCCAAAGAAATGTTGTTTGGTTCAGCAGGCAATCTGCCGTTCGAAATATCTCGCGAAGAGTTTGAGGCGGACATTTCGCCTTTCATAGCTAAAATCGAGATGTTAATAGAGAGTGTCTTGGATGAAGCAGAGAACAAGCCGGGAGATATCGACAAGGTTCTGCTGGTTGGGGGCAGTAGCAGGATTCCTCTTATTCAGACGCGTCTAGAGAGAATCTTCGGCTTCGAGCCTACCACTGCCGTCAACTTGGACGAAGCAGTGGCACTGGGGGCCGCATTATATGCAGGGCTGAGACTTATGGAGTCCGATACTTCCAAAGTGCCTGTTGCCATCGCTGCTGGCCTGGGGGATGTGAAACTGCAGGATGTGTGCAATCACAGCTATGGGACGATAGTCTTGTCTTTCGACGATCATCTGAAAACCCGTTTAATGAAAAATGATATTATAATTCCCAAAAATACTCCTTTGCCTTGTGAAATTGAAAAGACATATACAACCGTTTCTGATGGGCAAGATGCACTAGACATAAGGATTACGCAGGGGGAATCTGAAGAGCCGGATTTTGTGACAACTCTGGTTGAGGCGAGTATGCCATTGCCTTCCGGACGTCCGAGAGGCCGGCCAATACGCGTGACATATGGATATAACAAGGATCAGCGTATGCTTTGTACATTTGTGGATGTGGAGGCAAAGCGCAGGATGGTAGTCGACTTCGACGCCAAGACCGGTGAAAGCCGCACAACCATTGAAGGTCTCGCAGCATCTGTGAGCGACTTTATTGTTGAATAGTAATCGGTAAAAAATGGATATTCTCATTTTTATATTTGCCATTTTCATAGGAGGTGTGGCTCTTTCTATCATTAATGAGGCGAGCAAATCTTCTGGAAAATCGAATTCCAAAACCCCTACCAAAAGCTCGGAGGATCTTTTGGCTACATTTCATCGCTTCTCGACAAACCAACCTTTTAAAGCAGAAGTAGTCCTGGGTAAAAAAACATTTGGAGACACAACATTTGAAGTTTTTCAAATCTCAATTGTCGGCCTGGTTTCAGTTCCCTACGACAATTACCCAATCAGGCACTCTGTTTCTGCCGTAGATGTGACTGATGGCGAAAGCTATCCGATTTTATGTCCACTTGAAGCACTACAATCCGATGGGAAGCCATGGTTTGAATTTGTGAGCAAGCAGGAATCAATGCCCTACAAGGTCTCCAGGCTTGCCAGACCCATCACTATTCTGGCTGTTCCGACTGATCCCCTGGTTTTTCCTTACAGAGGGTTGCGGCAGATAAAGTTTACCGTCTCCATTCTTCATGGATTCCGGAACACTGTAATTTGCAGCTCTACTTGCTCAATAAGACACAGAGCTACCGAAATAGGGTATATGGAAGCGGTTGATAATCTGCTGCTTGCGTCGGAATTGGCAGTCAAGCTTGCTATGGCAGTCAGCGCGGTTGACGGGCAAGCGGATGCCAAAGAAGGCGAAGTGGTTCGAGAGTGGATTCAGGCACAAATTAGTGCTGCTGCCGATGGTGATGAAACCAAAGAGAGGCTCAACGATGCGGCCAAAGAAGCTTTTGCTACTATCAATTCCGGACGGACGCTTGATATAGCCGATATTTGTACAAAATTGAAAGATGTCGCTACTTCGGCTTTGAAGTACGACATTCTGGAACTCTGTATCAAGGTTGTAGGGGCTGACGACAGGGCTCAAGCGAGTGAGTTTGAAATAATCAACAAGATTGCCAAGCTTCTCGAGATTGATATGGATAAATACAGATCGATGGTCGAGAAAATAATACCGATCCATATTATTGAAGTCGAAGATGCCGAACGCTTGTTGGCCATGCCTGCAGATGCGACCACGGAACAGAAAAAGGAGATTTTGCGCAAAGAGTACCGGAAGTGGAACTCCCGCATTACACATTCCGATCCCAAGATCAGGGAACAGGCGGAAAAGATGCTCGAAATAATTGCGCTGGAAAGAAGCAAACTCTAGCAGGAGTATGACCGGTGTCTGTAGTGGAAACAAAAATCCTGGGCAAACGTTTGCACGACCTCCGCTATGAGGATGATTGCCCCGATACTTATGGATATGAAATCTCGATTCAGGCTGCGGAGGAAAGATGTAACCATATCCGGCAGAAGCATTTGGCACAGTCGCTCCGGGTTACATCCCGGATTGCACCGGATATCTGGGCCACCGCTGAAGATGTTCGCAAAAAGGTTGCTCCGGGGTCAGAACTGGAGCTGTATGTCTATAACAGCCCGGAGGTACAGGCTGTCAGTTATCCCCGGGCGGGCAAGAAAGTTTTTGTCATCGGCATAACTTCGGGGCTGGTTAAACTGCTTTCGCAAAAAGAGCTGAGGTTTGTCATCGGCCACGAGCTGGGTCACTGTATTTTTGAACATGGCGGTTACGCAGAGCCGACCTCCGACCTCTATAACGTCGAAAACCTGAATCTGCTGGCTCTGAATCGGGCCGCCGAGATCAGTGCCGACCGGGTGGGATATATCGCCTGTGGCAGTCTGGATGTTGCCTGCAAGGCCATTCTGAAAATGGCATCGGGGCTTTCGGAGGAGTTCCTGCGTTTTGATGTTGCCGCTTATCTGGATCAGGGGCGTGAGCTGCAGCAGATGGGGGGCTCCGAGGGAGAGCTATACTCGACGCACCCGGTTTTTACGTCGCGTCTGAAAGCCCTACTGTGGTTCGAAATGAGTGACCTGTGTCGCTCATGGTCTGACAAGAGTGGAAAAGCACCCCTGAAAGGCAGCGAATCGGACAGCAAGGTGCGGGAAGAACTGGCGTCCACCCATGGATTTCGTCTTACCGGGATGAATGAAGAGGCACTCAAGCGAACGTTACTGTGGGGTGCCATGTGTCTTTTCACGGTGGACAACCGTCTGACCAAAGCGGAACAGGCCTTTTTGCGGCAGACGTTTGGTGATCGTGATACGGACAACATTGTCGGGTTTGTAAAGACAAACGGGGTTGAGGTGGTCAAGCAGAGGTTTCAGGAACGTTTGCGCACTGTGGCTGCCATGTCTGCCAAAAGACGTAAAGTTTTTTATGAAAATCTGGAATCCTTCATACCCGTGGCTGGCGGCTGCGATCAATCCAAGGAGCATCTGCTGCAAAATGTGGCAGATACACTGAAAGTCTTTCGCGAAGCAAGATGATGTAGAATAAAAGGAAGATTGTACGCGAAGGTGTAAGGCGATGTCAGACAATCGGACTAGTCTGACCAAAAGCTAAAAGCCTGAGACCGCTACGGATATCACAAAAAGGCGCCAGATCTCTTTTGCAGTTTTTGGTTAGCCGGGGTCTGTGCCGTCTTTCCACCGGAAGAAGCCGATCTGGTCGAGTTTCTGGCGCAGTTCTTCCATCTGGCCGTTGGAGTAGGTCGGCAGGGGGGCACGGCCGGGGCCGACGGCTATGCCGGCGAGGTTGAGAATGGCTTTGCCGCAGGCTACTCCGTTGTGGGCCTGACGCAGGATGCGGACGAGGGCCTGGGAACGTGATTGCCAGAGGCGTGCTGTGGCAAAGTCCTGACTCTGCCACGCTTCCATGATGCGCAGATAGACCGGTGCCATGAAGTTGTAAGTGCTGCCGACAGCACCGTGGGCACCGACAGCCAGAAAGGCCAGAAAGATTTCATCACGACCGAAGAGAATGTCGTAGCGGCCATCGGACATTTCGCGGGCCATCTGGTAGTCCATCAGATCTTCGCTGGTGAATTTGGCACCGGCAAAATTGGGGATGTCGCCGACATGTTCCAGTAGGTCGATCAGGGGGAATTTAATGCCAGTTCTGGAGGGCATGTGGTAGTAGTAAAAAGGCAGTTCCGGGGCGGCCGAGGCGAGTTGGCGACACCAGTCGGCAAGGTCCGTAACTGTCGGATTGAAGAAGGTGGGAGCTATGGCTCCGGTAGCGACGGCGCCGATTTCCTGGGCCTGGGCGGCCAGTTGGCGGGCAACGGGCAGGGAGTTGTCACCGACATGGATGATGAGCTTCAAATCGTTGTCGCAGACTGCGGCCCAGGCGGTAGCGAGGTCGAGACGTTCCTGCAGTGTCAGCGAGAGGCTTTCGCCGGTGGTACCATTGACAAAGACCCCCGCAACGCCGCTGCGGCGCAGGTGGGCCGCATATTCGGGTATAATGGTGAGATTGATTGAGCCGTCTTCATGCATGGGGGTCGAGGGAGCGGCGATCAGTCCTGTGAGTATATTTTTCATTGATGTATTGCTTCCATTATCAACTGCGCCGCCGTGGCGTGCATGGTGGCGTCGGGATGATTGATGCCGTTGGCCAACAGGGTGGTGATGTCGATGCCCTGTGCTGCCAGACTGGACCAGGCGGCGTAAATATCTGCCAGGGCTGTTTTGGCAGCAGCGGCGGCAGAGCGGATGGTAGCGGCATACTCTTCGAGTGTGCCTTCCTGTTGGGTACGGACAAAGTTCTGGATGACATCTTTCCAGCGTTGAGGAACCCGATCGTTATCGTGGGTGGCCATCCAGTTGGGGGTCAGAAGAACTATCTCAGCCGGAGTTTCGGCTCGAATGCGGCTGATGGCACTGTCGAGATTTTCGCGAAAGCGTGTCAGGTTGCGCTCGCCGCCGGCCGTGGCATCGTTGAGACCGTAGGCGATCAGGACGAGGTCGGGATGATGGCGGATGACGTCGCGGTCGAGCCGGCGGATACCGCCGGGCAGGCCTTCGCCGTTGCAGCCGGCGTTGATGACGCTGAAGGTGGCTTGCGGGTGACGTTCTTCGAGCAGACGCTTGAGCTGGTTGTGATACACGGCTTCGTAATCGAAGCGTCCTTCGGTGGTGGCACCCTGTGTGACGCTGTCCCCGAGGGCGACGATCAGCAGAGCCGGCTCGGCGGGGTCAGCCGTCTTCTGTGCGATACGTTCATGAAAACGCGGACAGATCATGCCTTGCCCTTCCTGCCGCTTGCGGGAGCTTCTCCGGCTGTGGCTGCGTCTTCATCCAGCTCGGCACAGTGACAGGCCTCCGGTGCTTCGTAGTAGTATTCGTACCCCTCTTCAGTCAAGCGCCACTCGATATCGATTGGACCGTGCGGGGTCATCACCCGACCGGTGGCGGCATCGAGGCCGGTACTGGCGGGGTCGAAAGTGAAGCGTGTAAAGCCGGGTTCGAGCGGACGGATGCCGAGCACATAGGCGCCGTAGAAATAAACCGGGATGGCTGACCAGCCGTGGCAGAGGCTGCCGGCCCAGTCGAACTCGTCGGCCCCGCCGCGCATTTCCCAGAAGCTGGTGGCTCCCTGATGCAGCATGGAGGTCCATTCGTCGCCCATGGCTTCGAAAACGGCCCGTTGATGTTCGTCGCTGCCGCCGAGCAGAGCCTCGTACTTGTAGAGAGTCTGGCTGAGCGATGTTTCGATCCAGTCCGAGGGCTCGGCGAGTTTGTCGCGCAGCTTGTCGGCCGCCCGTTTGCCGGGCAGTTCGGCCAGCAGTGCCAGGGCCTGATTGAGTTCGGCAAAGTGTGCGGGTGCCTTGTCGCCCACGTAGGACTGGTAGGCCCCGGCTTCGGCATGCCAGAAGGTACGTTGGCCGGCCCGGGCAACCTTGCCGGCGAGGCGTTTCCAGCGGCGCTCGTCGGCGTCTGCACCGCTGGCGGCGGCCAAGCTGGCCCCGGCACGCAGGGCCAGGATAAAGAAAAAGTTGAGGGCGGCATCGAAGCGTTGTTCGCCGTCCAGAATACGGTCGCGGCCATCCAGACCCGGCACCCATTCGTAAAACTGCCAGTAGCGCTGGCCGATGGGGCAGGGCAGCAGGTCCTCGCAGATTTCGGCAATGCGTTTTTCGAGAATCGCCCGCACGGTCGGCAGCATGCGGTCCAGGAAGTCCCGGTTGCCACGGTAGAGCCAGTGGTCGGCGACGGCCAGCACCCAGCAGAAGGTGAAAGAGGGGATCGTGATGGCGATCGTGGCCGGCATACACATTTCGAGCCAGCCGTCATCGCCCTGTCCGCGGCCAAGCAGCTCGAATGAGGTGGCGGGAAAATTGCCTTCGCCAAAGACATAGTAGCCGGCAAGGGCCTGATTGCGGGCATCGTTGGCATAGAGGGCCTGTTCGCGCCAGGGACAGTCCTCGTAATGTTCGTGCATGCAGAGGCGCAGCGTCCGGACGGCGATATGCCAGATGTCTTCCTGACGGCGGTCGGAGGACATGAAGTGTCCCTTTTCCTCAATCGGATAGGGAGTCGGCAACAGGCTCGCATGGTACAGGCGGAATGAGTTGGCTGCGCCCCGGACGTGCAGTTGCAGATAGCGACCGGCCATGCGCTTGTGCCAGTGGACAAACGTCTGGCGTCCCCTGGTGCAGACATAGCGGCTGGCGAAGTAGCGGTTGCCGACCCAGGCCCGGACACGCAGGTCGTCGAGATGTTCGCCATGGCCGATATCGACTACTGTGCCGGCATCGGCTGCAAGGTCGAGATAGACGTAGCCGGTTTCCTCGCTGCCCAGATCGATGACGAGATAAAAACCGTCGGCAGCCAGAGTTTCCTGACTGGCACTCAGAGGCCGGTCGGCGGGCAGCAGGGGTTTGGCCGGGGCGGCAAACATGTCGCCCAGACGCCGGGCGGCCAGGGCGTCGTGCTGCATGGCCGGGGCAGGCTGTTCGGGAATGGCGGTGCCGGTGAGCAGTCCCTGGGCCACGATGCGGGTGGAAAGGGGCGGCTCGATTTCGATCCGGGGAATTGGCCGCTGACGCAGCGTGAGATCGGCAGCGGCGGGGCCGAGATCGGCGTCAGTTATTTTCTGCCATCTGGTGGCGGGCTGCGATGCATCATAGGCAAAAGTAAAGCCGAGCTGCATCGCGGTCAGCGGCAGGTCGCCATTTTTGTAGTAAGAGGTTGGACGCCAGGAGGTTGTGCGACCGCTCAGAACTTCAAAGTCTGTCCCGCGCAGGGCAAAGATCAGCCCCGGCTCACCGGGGCGATGCTGAAACGTGTTGCTGCCCTGTACGTAGAGGCTGATGCGTAACTGGTTGCGACCGACGCGCAAGGCCCGGCCGACCTGCAGCACATCGTAGAGACACTCCGGCGGTACATTGGGGAACTGTCCGGCATGGATCAGGACATCGTTCACCCAGACAGCATAAGAAGTGTCGGCGGCGATGAAAAAGTCGGCCTGCGGCTTGAAGCCCTCCGCTAGCGTGAAAGACTGACGGAACTCAAGGTAATGATTCACCGGCCGGCCCTGTTGAGCCGGCCAGATCCAGCGGGCAGAGCCGAAGGCCTTGGGCGTGGTCTGTTTTTTCATTAAGTTATGCTTTGGCCAGCAAGTTGGTGCGGATAAAGTCGGCCGTGGCGACGGCGTCGTTCTGCTGGAGCAGCTCGCCGACCGCATCCAGCCCGACCTTGTCGAGCAATCCGTGCAGTTGCTGGAGATAGAGGATGCTGCTGCGGATGGCGCCGTAGCCGTCTTCACGGTACGGATACTGGTCCATGCTGTACCAGCCCTTGTAGCCGGTACGCTCCAGCCAGTAGAGCATCTCGAAATACTCCGGCAGGCGGATCGAGCCGACGATCATGTCGTCGTCCCAGGCGCCGAAGTTGTCGTTGAAGTGCATGTGGAAGAGCTTGTCGCCGAAGAGGTGCAGCAGGGCAATTGATTCGCCGACGTTTTCCGAAGCCAGGAAAGCGTGGCCGGTATCGATGCAGACACCGACGTTATCCATGCCGAGCTGATGTGCCACCAACAGCGTGTCGCCGGTACGGGCGAGGTAGGAGTGGGTGCGTGGCTCCTTCATTTTGAACTCGAGCGCAATCTGCACGTTCTTGCTGGCGGCATGTTCGGCACAGGCTGCGAGCGATTCCATCAGCCAGCCGCGCTCCTGCAGGTAGTCCGCCACCAGCGGATAATCGTAGCCATCCTGACCCGGCCAGAGGTTGATCAGCGAGCCGCCGAGTTCGACGGCGATATCGGTCATCAGGTTGACTTCCGCCACGGCCTGGCGGCGGATTTCGGGATCGCGCGAAGCCAGCGCACCACGTCCCCAGCGCTTCTGGCCGAAGAGATCGGGAATGATCGAAGCACAGGTGAGGTTATGCGAGCGCAGCAGCGTTTTCATCTGATCGACGCCCTTGTCGTCGATATCCCAGGTTCCGACGAGCTCGATGCCGGTGACCCCCTCGATTGAGGCGGCCTGTTCGACCATCTTGACCTTGTCGATCGGATCCTTGTAGCCGCTCGAGAGAAAGCGGTCGCAGGTATTGCCGAGGTTGCCGAGAATCACGGCATATTCGCGTTTTTTCATTTTCTTGCCTCCATTAACAAAAACTAGATCGCCGAGCCCTCGTCAAGAGTGCGGCGCATTTCCACGATTGTCTCGAAACCGTCATAAAACTCAAAGGTATGTGCCTCATGCAGACAGATGCCATCGACCCCTGTTTCCAGGATCGTGCGGCTGCGCATGCGCATGGCATCGGCAAGGTTGGCGGCCGAAGCACCCTGATGCTGTTTGGCGTAGGCTTCGAGCCAGCTCGAGAAGAAACGCAGCTTCACCCGGCCATCGGCATAGGTGACATATTCCGGGGCCAGTATATCGGAAAGCTGTTTGCCCGGTGGTGGTTCGAAGCCCTTGGGGCGCCAGGGTGGCACGCCCCAGTCCCAGGTCCATTCGTAATCACCCAGTACCAGAGCATCGGCGATGCCTTCGTCGATCCAGCGCTGCCACTGGGTTTCGAAACGGTACTTCACATCCTCGGAAAAAACCGGACAGGTGAACTGTGTCTGCGGACCAAACTGGGTGCCTACCGCCAGTTGCATGCCGGGTTTGAGAGTTGCCTTGGCACGACGCAGGAATTCGGTAAAGAAATCGCCCTTGATACGGTGCCAGATGTCGTAATCCGCCGCATCGGCAATGGTCAGGAGGTTGCGGCCGGTTTCGCGTTCGAAGGCGGCGGCGATTTCCGGCTCGAAGCCGAAAAAGTCGTCCGGCTCGGGAAATTCGAGGTGACGCGAGTGACAGGAGGTGGCAAAATAAAAGCCATCGGGCTCGTATTCCATCAGTTCGCGGACGACCGCCAGCATCCATTCGACCGCTTTCTCGTTGGCATAGCTGCGCAGACCGGGCCAGCGGGTGATGCCGTCGCGCCCCGTCACCTGACACTCAGGATTTTCGATCAGAAAGCGGCCGTTCTGCTCGTCGAAGACATCGAGCCAGATATGGAAGCCCAGCCCCGCCTCGCGACAGGCATCGCGGGCCTCGGCCATCGGGTCCATCCTGCGCAGGGTTGCATCGAGCGGAGTATCGGGACTGAAGCGCTGGTTCAGCAGTGGAGTTTTGTCGGGCGATCTGTCAATCAATGCCGAACGGTCGGCTGTGGCCAGCCATTCCAGGCTTGTAAGAAGCTTCGAGTGGTAACCGGCCACCCCCAGGCCGGCGGCGCGCCAGTTGAGAGCATCGACGCCGGCTTCCTTGCACTGACGTACCAGCTCGCGGACATCTTCCGGCCCCATCGACTCACCATGCAGGGTCAGTTCGTCAAAGAAGTCCACATTTACAAAAATCTCTTTGCGCGACATAAAACGGCTCTCCCGTGGTGAAACGGACATGTTTTTGCCTGTCCGGTTCATCTTCAGACCAACATTGTTGACATCGCTAGCGAACAATAGCACCCGGCCCGGTTAACGTCAATAAGTCAATACCGATAAAGTGATTCAAGGCCGGGCCCAGAGCTGTGGGAGGCTGTGGCAGAGTCCTGACACTGCCACAGCCGTAATCTGGCGATTTGTTTGCAAGATTACAGTTTTTGCCTTCTCCTCATCCCCATTTGGCATATCCGATATCTTTGGCTCCACAAGGGGCTGCAAACGTACTATGATGGCCAATGAATTTTCCGGATATTTTGCAACCGATGCCATTCTGCGCGAGGGTGCCTACGAGGCCCGGAGGTGTCCTCTGAATCCTATCCGGGAAGTCCTGACCGCCAAGGGACTTTCGGCTCTCGCAGCACTCGACCGCCAGTTGCGCCGCAACAGTTGAACTTCACATGCAGACTCTCAAAGAAAGCAGCCAGAAAATGAAAGAAATGTCGTTTGGAGTTTCCACGGTTGATATCACACCGCCGGTCGGGGTGACACTGGTAGGATACAATCCCCGTATCTCGGAGCGGATCGCGATGCCGCTGCGCGCCGAGGCGCTGGCCTGTACCGATGCCGCAGGCGGCGGCTGGATTTTGATTTCGGCCGATGTCCTCGGCTTCGGAGCCAGCCTGAGCGGGGGCCTCCGTCGGGAGCTGGCCGCCGCCACCGGATTGCCGCCGACTGCGATCAACCTCGCCCCCACCCACACCCACTCAGGCCCGCGCGTCATCGAAGCCACCTGGTGCGAGAACTCGGAGCTGGAAAGCCGCTACTATGCCGAATTGCGCCGCAAGCTCGTCGCCTTGGCGCTGCAAGCCTGGCAGCAGCGTACACCGGGTGAGCTGCTGGTGGGTCGCACCAGCGCTCCCGCAATCGGGCGCAACCGGCGTCAACAACAGCCGGACGGCAGTTGGACAAACCTCTGGTCGGATCCGAAAAACAAGGGCTATTTCGATGCCACGGTCGAGCTGGTCGGGCTGCGGCGTCCCGACGGCCGGATCGAGTCCCTGCTGGTCAACTTCGGCTGTCATCCGGTCGGATTCGGCCCGGACTACAATGCCATTTCGGGCGACTATGTAGGCTATCTCAAGCAGTCGCTCGAAGCCGGCGGACAGGTCGGCACCGTCATCTTCACCATGGGCGGCCACGCCAATATCAACCCGCGCACCTGTGTCCAGAACGACGAAACAGTCGTACAGGCAATCGGTGAAAAGCTGGCACAGATCGTGGCCGCTGCCCTGCCACAACTGGAGCCGCTGGCGGCCGAAACGGCCGGGGCACTGTCTGAACCCTGGCACTTCGAGACCACCTGGAACCTTGAAGGCCGCCCGGCGGTCAGCTTTCCACACGGCTCCAGGGGCAAAGCG
>CAZMGQ010000018.1:0-13649 GCA_964565855.1 uncultured Lentisphaerales bacterium
ATGTCAGAAACGCAAACACTGCACAACAGATAACCCTCAGAAACATGTAGTATCCGTACGGGTTATGCGGATTCAAAGCCCAAAGAAGCATGCCGATAGCAACAGCCTGAGGAATCCAGATACGTTTCGTCATTTTATGTACTTTCTACTGCATACCATTAAGAAAGTCGTTCAACCTGCGACTTATTACATGATGCCTTTCGAAAAAAAGTCCATATGATAATTTGCTAGCATTACAAAACGGACTTATTCATGAGTTCGAATGTAATACCATGTTCAAGAAAGAGTGGGTGATCTGGTATCTTGCCTGGTATCGATCGAAATCCGAGTCGACGGAAAAATTCGACCGATGTGTTACGGGCAATTGTATGGATGCGATGACAATTCCCGGCCTTGGCGATCTTGTATAGTTCTGTAACAAGACTGCGGCCGATACCACGGTTCTGGACGTGAGGAGCGACTGCCAGATGACGCAGTTCTATTTCTCCATTTTCCGTACATATAGCAACCAGCCCTCCGACCACTTGCCCGTTTTTTTGCGCAAGCAATTCAAACTCCTCACCCTTCAAACTGAACGTCTTGCGTACGTCGCGTGGCAAACCCAAGTGCTGCCACAAAACCATCCAAAGGAGTTCATCCAGCTTTGCAGCTTCAGCGGCTGTTGTTACTGTCTTTACTGTTGCCATTCTCTTTGCATTTCAAATATGCACATCTTAACTTGTGAGAAACTCCGTTTACCTCTTTGAAAGTAATAGTATTATGGCATCAAAATCCGTACTTTTCCTCAACCCATTCACGAAGATCTACTCCGCACGCCGCAACAATCTCCTGCCATAAGACAACCTGGCATCTTTTGCGCCATTCAATTTTTCGCAGACAGGAAACTACCGTAAAGTAACGACGTATGAGGTCTGGTCGTCTTCCATCACAAATGAGAATATGGCTGCAATCATGTTGCTTTGCAGCCAGAAGATTTCTGATAATCTGGTAATTATCATAGTCAGTACCAACTCTTGGAAGTGCTTCATCGTGAAAAGTTGATTTAAGCTCGTCATAGTCTTCAACTACCTCAGAGCTTTTTTGAGTAAAATCGTCCTCTGTCAACTTGGCTTCACAAAAAACACCAGATAGAACCATGTCGATCTCTGTTGAATCTTGGTGTCCGTTTTTACGCACAGCTCCTGGAACACCAAATTTGATTGATTCCAACTCATTGCCAAAAACTTGTTTGATACCTTTCCATTTTTTAATTGATGGGTGACAGAAGACATTCATTAAAAGTGCGTCACTACTGTTGGATGATTGCATTTCCAGCACCTCTGGCACATTCTGATGTGCTTTTTGTGTGCGTTTTTCCCACTCGGGAGTTTTGCGTATGTTACTCAGCGACTCAGGGTGAAAACAGTCATCAAGATTAGAGAAAATTAGAGCCGATGCATAGCTGTCGTCTATGGGGAGGTTTCTCCGTTTAGCAAAAGCCAAAGCGTGCTTTCGAATTTCTTTTCTGAGTTGATTCGCTTTCATTTCTTCTCCCACATCAAAGTCTCCGTGAAACAGTATACTCGGGTGTACCTCTACGATACACTCCCCTTCACTGCCCTAGAGTCTAATGCCTATTTCTCTTTCTTTCAAACCTCTTTTGTCGTCTTTGCAAAACTCATAGTTGCGGAAGTTTGTTCATTCTGTACACAACCACTTGTACAATTGAGGTTCGCGAGGAGGCTCCCCTCCAGGAAAATATATGTGGCAGAGTCGGGACAGTGCCACCATCTGCATAAACAACTGCCAGATTTCTGTAATAAAAAATTTTATTACGGTATTCGATAGATTTATTCTTCGATAATACAGATTTATAAATAATATTCTCATCATTTCACGGAACTGTAATCTCGCAAAACAAAAGACAGATTACATCCTGTGGCACTGTATGACAGACATTCCTGTCTGTCCAGAGACCGCCAAACCTGCGCCAATAAAACCGCCAAAGCACCAAGGCCTGTCGCGCCGCAGCCTCCGCGAAGGCGGAACCGCCAAGCTGGGGTGAATGTAACTACAAAAAATGCGAACGGAGAAATGTTTGTAATAAAGGCCAAACTCCAGTGGACAGACAGAAATGTCTGTCCTACATAAGCTAAACTCCTGTGGACAGACAGGAATGTCTATCCTGCATTGGCGGCTTGGCACTTCGACAGGCTCAGTGCTTTCAGCACAGCTTCGCCCTCAGCATAAAGGCTCTCTCCTTAGTGTCCTGGTGCCTTCGTGTGAGATTTTATTGCCGATTTGTCATTGATGAAAATTTTATGATGGGGTAGATTGGCGGTGTTCTTTGTGGAAGCTTGAACAAGATGGTAAATTCTGATCATAACGACCTCTCTCGTGAGAAATTGATAGCATCAGGATTTTTGCCTTCTGGGATGAAGGTCAAATGATTGTGTGCAGTCACGCTTTCTTAAAAAAGTCACGAAAAACACCGCAGAGTGAAATTGATCGGACAGTTGAAAACAAGCGACGCTATTTTGACGCAAAACGACAGAAGCTGTTGGACTTCGGACTGGAGAACTGAAATGAACACTGAAATTGATTTTGATACACTGTTTGCCGGAGTCGAAAACACCCAGGCCTATGCAGCAGAGGCAGCCCTGCTCGAATTTACCGAAGAAATGGTGCGTCTGATGGAGCAGCAGGAGGTTAGTCAAGCCGAGCTGGCCAGACGCATGGACTGTACACCGGCTTATATCAGCAAGATATTGCGAGGCAGCACCAACTTTACACTTTCATCCATGGCTCGCATTGCACATGCTCTCGACAGCACACTGCGCATCCGAATGAGTCCTGTTGGCTACAAGGCCCGAAAAACAGGGCCAAATTATGGCCTGAAAGCTAAAAACCACCGTCAGCCATTAGTAGGGGGAGTGGCTGAGGGAAAGTAAAGGCAAACCGGGTATTACATGGTGCACGTCGCGTTCGTAAATTCATAACACGATACAGTCTGTTGCTTTACATCTCTTTGCGGTAAACTATGGACCTTGTGTGGCAGAGTCTGGACTCTGCCACCGGGAGGACTGGCAATATGAACGACGACCTCAGGCAGCTTTTTTCACAACCTCCAAGCGAATACCGTTCCGCACCTTTCTGGGCCTGGAATGCCGCTATCGAACCGGAGGAATGTCGCCGTCAGATTCGTATGATGCAGCGGATGGGCATGGGGGGCTTTTTCATGCACTCCCGCGTTGGGCTCGATACAGTCTACCTTTCTGACGCCTGGTTCGAGTGTATCGATGCCTGCCTCGACGAAGCCGAGAAGCTCGACATGCAGGCCTGGCTCTACGATGAGGACCGCTGGCCTTCGGGTGCCGCCGGCGGGATTGTGACAGCCAACCGCGAATACCGGATGCGGAGTCTGGTGATGCAGCGGGGCGTGAGATCCGACCAGTTGAACGGGGTTTCGGATGTTGTGGCGGTTTTTGCGGCGAAGCTGCGGGCCGATAACAGTCTGCAGGACTACCGCCGCATCTGTGACAGTGCTCTTGTGACTGCGGCCGGTGAGACGAAAAATCGCACCTGGAGCATGGTCGAGCTGGAGCCCGATGAAACCCTGCTGGTCTTCCGGGTTTCCCTGCTCGCGCCAAACCCCTGGTTCAACGACGCCACCTATCTCGACACGCTCAACCCGGATGCTGTCGCGGCTTTTATCGACACCACCCACGAGGCCTATCGCCAACGCTACGCCGAACATTTCGGCAAGCGTATGCCGGGCATTTTCACCGACGAGCCCAACTATGGCGGCATGAGCTTTGGCGATACCGAACTCGGCAGCCGCGGACAGTCCTGGACTGACAGACTGCCGGAGTCATTTCAGCAACTTTACGGCTATGACCTGTGTGATTTTCTGCCGAGTCTCTTCCTGCCGCATGGCGATGGCAAGCCCCGCGCTGTGCGGATGCATTATGTGAACCTGCTGACATCGTTCTTTGTCGATGCTTTCGCCCGTCAGATCGGCGAGTGGTGCGAGCGTCACAACCTGCTCCATACCGGCCATACGTTGGGCGAGGAAACCATCGAAATCCACGCCAGCCGGGGTGGATCGGCCCTGCGCTTTTATGAATATATGCAGGCTCCGGGCATCGACTCGCTGACCGAACACGCCCGCGAATGGGATACGGCCAAAGGCGTTTCTTCCGTCGCAAGGCAGTTCGGGCGCAAGTGGCGCCTCACCGAAACTTACGGTTGCACCGGCTGGGACTTCAACTTTGCCGGACACAAGGCCATCGGCGACTGGCAGGCTGCTCTCGGCGTCAATCTGCGCTGTCCGCACCTCTCCTGGTACAGTATGCGCGGCGAGGCCAAGCGTGACTTTCCCGCCAGCATCTTTTACCAGTCGCCCTGGTGGAAGTGGTACCCGGTTGTCGAAGACTATTTCGCCCGCATCCACGCCGTCATGACCCGTGGCACCGAACAGCGTGACATTCTCGTGCTCTACCCCTGTGAAAGTGCCTGGCTCTATGCCTATCTGCGCGGTTTCGAAGGTGACCGGGCCGGGGAAGTTTCGTCGGCTCTGCGTGCAACCCGCGACCGGCTGCTGGCTGCCCATCTGGACTTCGACTATGGCGACGAAGTTATCCTCGCCCGCCACGGACAAGTCGCAGTAACAGACGACATCCCCCTGCTGCACGTAGGCCAGGCCAGCTACCGGGCAGTCGTGGTGCCTGTCATGGAGACCATACGCAGCTCAACCCTGACGCTGTTGCAGAAGTTCAAAGATGCCGGTGGCACGGTAATTTTTACCGACACACCACCCCCCTTGCTCGATGGTCAGCCCTCGACAGCGGCCTCTGAATTGGCAGCTCATTGCACTTCCACCTCTCATGACGGACCGGATCTGGCCGCTGCTCTTGAGCCTTTCCGCCGCATCTCGATTGTCGACCAGAGCGGTACCGAGTGCGACGGTGTACTCTATCTGCTGCGCGAAGATGCCGATGCAGCCTACCTGTTTATCGCCAATACCGGCTGCACCACGCTCGATGGCAAACATGAACTGAAGGAACCGATGGTGCGTGACCGTACTGTCGTCTGGCCGGAAGTGAAAGTTCGCGGATTCGCCGGTTTTGCCGGTCAGCCCCGGGAACTGGACCCGGCCAGCGGCGACCGCTGGCTGGCCCGGGCGGAAACTGATGCGACCGGCAACTGGATGATTGAGACCTCTCTGCCGCAGATCGGCAGCCGTCTCTTCCTCATCCCGCGCCGACCCTCAGACAATACTCCGCCGCCAATCCCCCGCCGGACAGACCGGCAGAGCAACGCCATCTCACCCGCAAGCTGGGACTTCCGCCGTACCGAGGCCAACCTGCTCGTGCTCGATACGCCGGCCTTTTGTATTGGCGAAGGAGACTGGCAGTCTCCACAGGATATACTAAAGATCGACTATATCATTCGCGACACGATAGGCATCGAAAGGCGCGGCGGACGGATGGTGCAGCCCTGGAAACGCCAGAAGTCTGCCCAGCCCAGAACCTGCCACGTAAAGTTGCGCTACAACTTCGAAATCGAGACCCTGCCACAGGGTACACTGCACCTCGCCCTGGAAAGTCCGGAAAAGTTTATCGCACGGCTCAACGGACAACTGATCGAAACTGCCGTTGACTGCGGCTGGTGGTGCGATAAATCCCTGCGCCTGGTGGCGCTGGACGTCGCTGCCCTACAGGTCGGCACCAATCTGCTCGAACTGGGGCTGGATTACGACGAGTACTTCGCCGGACTCGAAATCGTCTATCTGCTGGGCGAATTCGGAGTCGAGCTGCGTGGCAGAGTCCCCACCATGACACCTGTTCCTGCCTGTGGCACTCTGGGCGACTGGGTACCGCAGGGACTGCCTTTCTATGCCGGTTCGCTGGTGTACGAAACCAACCTCGAACTGCAGCCCGCCGCCCCCGGCCAGCGCACAATCATACGTCTGGAAAACTACCGGGGCACGGCGGCACAGGTCTGGATCGATGGGCAACCGGCCGGCATTACGGCCTGGCCCCCGGGTGAAGTCGATATCACGCCGCTGTTACCGGCCGAGCCACGAACAGTCCGTCTCGGTATCGAGATCATGGGACACCGGCGCAACTCGCACGGTCCCTTGCACTTGAGCGAGAAGTGGCCTGTCGCTACCGGCCCCGGCGAGTTTGTTTCTTCCGGAGCGGACTGGCAGGACGACTACCAGCTCGTGCCGGTCGGGCTGATGGAGGCACCGCACCTGGTGCTGCAGACGGCAGAGAGCTGAACGGAACTGAAAGCTCTCTCCTTAGTGTCCTGGTGACTTCGTGTGAGAAATTGGTGGCAATACTGTTTGTTACTTTGTGTCTCTTTACGGTAAACTGTTCATCTTGCGTGGCACTGTCTGGACTCTGCCACAAGGAGACCCCGAGATGAACGACGACTTGATGAAGCTTTTCTCACAGCCCCCGAGTGAGTACCGTGCGGCACCTTTCTGGGCCTGGAATGCCACGATCGAACCGGAGGAATGTCGTCGCCAGATCCGTCTGATGCACCAGATGGGCATGGGCGGCTTTTTCATGCATGCGCGCGTCGGTCTCAACACGGCCTACCTCTCGGATGCCTGGTTCGAATGTGTCGATGCCTGTCTCGACGAAGCCGACAAACTCGATATGCAGGCCTGGCTCTACGATGAGGATCGCTGGCCTTCGGGAGCTGCCGGCGGGCTGGTCACCGCCAACCGCGAATACCGGATGCAGAGTGTCGTCATGCAGCGCGGGATCAGGTCCGATCAGTTGGACAAAGTTTCGGATATCGTGGCGGTTTTCGCAGCCAAGTTGCAGGACGACAACAAACTGCTGGACTACCGACGCATCTGCAAAAATGCTCTGGTGGCGTCTCCAAAAGAGTCTGAGAAACGTGCCTGGGGCATGGTCGAGCTGGAGCCGGAGGAAACCCTGCTGGTCTTCCGGGTGGCCCTGCCCAAACCAAGCCCCTGGTACAATGGCGCAACTTACCTGGACACCCTCAACCCGGACGCTGTCGCAGCCTATATAGAAAGCACTCACGAAAGCTACCGCAAGCGCTACAGCGAACGTTTCGGCAAACGTATTCCCGGTATCTTTACCGATGAGCCCCACTATGGCGGAGTGGTCTGGCTCAGTTCCGAAACTGAACTCGGCAGCCGTGGCATGCCCTGGACCGGCAAGCTGACTGAAGCCTTTGAAGAACGCTATGGCTACGACCTGTGCGACTTCCTGCCGACACTTTTCCTGCCCGGCAGCGAAGCAGAGCCCCAGGCTGTGAGGCTGCATTATGTGGATCTGCTGACGTCGCTTTTTGTCGATTCCTTTGCCCGTCAGATCGGTGACTGGTGCGAACAGCACAACCTGGTGCTTACCGGTCATGTACTGGCCGAGGAAAGCATCAAAACCCAGGCCAACCGGGTCGGGTCGGCCCTGCGCTTCTATGAACACATGCAGGCACCGGGCATGGATATCCTGACCGAACGCAACCGCGAATGGGATACCGCCAAAGGTGTCTCATCGGTCGCCCGGCAGTTCGGCCGCAAGTGGCGTCTCACCGAAACTTACGGTTGCACCGGCTGGGACTTCAACTTTGCCGGCCACAAGGCCATCGGCGACTGGCAGGTGGCTCTGGGCATCAACCTCCGCTGTCCGCATCTCTCCTGGTACAGCATGCGTGGCGAAGCCAAGCGCGACTATCCCGCCGGCATCTTTTACCAGTCCCCCTGGTGGGAATGGTATCCCCTCGTTGAAAACTATTTTGCCCGCATACACGCTGTCATGACCCGCGGTACCGAACAGCGCGACATTCTGCTGCTCTATCCCTGCGAAAGCGCCTGGCTCTACGCCCATTTCGACGATTTCGAAGGCGAAAGAGTTGCCGAAATTTCTGCCACCATGCGCGCCACCCGCGACCGATTGCTGGCCGCCCACCTCGACTTCGATTATGGCGACGAAGACATTCTCGCTCGTCACGCAAAGATCGTGCAGGAAGGCACAGAGCCCTTATTTGAGGTCGCTCAGGCACGTTATCGAGCAGTCGTTGTGCCGCTTATGGAAACCATGCGCAGCTCGACTCTCGAACGACTGAAAGACTTCAAAAAAGCCGGGGGCACGGTTGTTTTTGCCGCTGCACCGGCACCGTTGCTCGATGGAGAGCCAAGTGGTGCCGTAGCTGATTTCGCCGCCGGATGTCCCATCGTATCACTTGACGGACCGGATCTGGCCGCTGCCCTCGAACCCGTCCGACGCATCTCGATTGCCGATCAAAATGGTGCCAAGTGCGATGGTGTGCTCTATCTGCTGCGCGAAGATACCGATGCGGCCTACCTGTTTATTGCCAATACCGGCTGCACCACACTCGACGGGGATCACGGACTGCGCGAACCGATGGTGCGTGACCGTACTGTCGCCTGGCCGGAGGTCAAAATCCGTGGTCTGGCCGGGTTTGCCGGCCAACCTCTGGAGCTGGATCCCACCAATGGCACCCGCTGGCTGGCCGCGACCGCAACCGATGCCGATGGCAACCGGGTTATCGAAACTTCGCTGCCGCAGCTTGGCAGTCGTCTCTTTGTAATTCCACGCCAGCCAATTGCCGACCCACCGCCGCCACTACCACAATGGACAGATCGGGATAGCACCGATATCTCACCTGCCAAGTGGGATTTTCGCCGCACGGAAGCCAACCTGGTCGTGCTCGACAGCCCCACCTGCCGTATCGGTGATATCGGAGACTGGCAGCCGGCACAGGAAATACTGCGGGTTGACCGATTCATTCGCGACACGATGGGTATCGAGAAGCGCGGCGGACAGATGGTGCAGCCCTGGAAACGCCAGAAATCCCCTCAGCCCAAAACCTGTCATGTCCAGTTACGCTACAACTTCGAGGTCGAAACCCTGCCACAGGGGACGCTGCACCTCGCCCTGGAAAGCCCGGAAAAGTTTATCGCCCGGCTCAACGGAAAACCGATTGAAACCAACGTCGATTGCGGCTGGTGGTGCGACAAATCCCTGCGTCTGGTAGCACTTGATGCAGCCGCCCTGCAAACCGGCTCCAACCAGCTCGAACTGGAGCTGGAATATGATGAAGATTTTGCCGGGCTGGAAATCGTCTATATCCTCGGAGATTTCGGTGTCGAGCTGCGTGGCAGAGTCCCTACCCTGACCCCCGATCCCACCAGCGGACAACTGGGCGACTGGGTACCGCAGGGACTGTCTTTCTATGCTGGTTCGCTGGTGTACGAAACCAGCATCGAGCTGCAACCCCCTGCCCCAGGTCAGCGTACGATCATCCGGCTGGAAAACTACCGTGGTGTGGCGGCGCGAGTCTGGATTGATGGACAACCGGCCGGAATTACGGCCTGGCCTCCCGGCGAAGTCGATATCACGCCGCTGCTACCGGCAGAGCCACGATCATTCAAGCTCGGTATCGAAATCATGGGACACAGGCGCAATTCACACGGTCCGTTGCATTTCCACGACAAATGGCCCGCCTGGACAGGTCCCGCCGAGTTCGTTTCGACCGGCGAAAATTGGCAGGACGACTATCAGCTCGTCCCGGTCGGCCTGATGGAGCCACCCCGGCTGGTGCTGCAGATGGCAGAGAGCTGAATGGAACTGAAGGCACTGTATGACAGACATTCCTGTCTGTCCAGAAACCGACAAACCTAGGCCAAAAAAACCGCCAAGGCACCAAGGCCTGTCACGCCATAACCTCGGCGAAGGCGGAACCGCCAAGCTGGAGTGAATGGAACTGAAGGCATTGTATGACAGACATTCCTGTCTGTCCAGAAACCGACAAACCTAGGCCAAAAAAACCGCCAAGGCACCAAGGCCTGTCACGCCATAACCTCGGCGAAGGCGGAACCGCCAAGCTCCAGCGGACAGACAGGAATGTCTATCCTACATTGGCGGCTCACCACAGCTTCGCCCCCCATGATAAACCGGACGGGAATTATATCAACCCGCCGGATAACATGTTGAAGGGCGAGCGTCCTCGCGAGCCGTGGGAGGGACGACTGTCACGTCGTCCGTCGGGTCCTGGTCCGCCTTCAGTCTTCTTCCTGCTGCTCGGCCATGTCGCGCAGGGCTTCGCGGCGGCTCAGCTTGATGCGGCCCCGCTCATCCACGGCCAGACATTTGACCCACATGCGGTCGCCGACCTTGCAGACATCTTCCACACTGCGGACACGCTGATCGGAAAGCTCACTGATATGGCAGAGCCCGTCACGTCCGGGGAAAATCTCCACAAAAGCGCCGAATTCCTTGACGCCCGTGACCACTCCGTCATAAATCTTGCCTTCTTCCGGCTCAGCCGCCACCATCAGGACACCACGTTTGGCGGCTTCCATCGACTCTTGCGAGGTAGCAAAGATGCTGACAGTGCCGTCTTCGCCGATGTCGATCTGGGCACCGGTGGTCTCGGTCAGACCGCGGATATTCTTGCCACCCGGCCCGATCAGCTCGCCGATCTTGTCGACCGGGATATTGACCGTTTCGATCCGGGGCGCATGGGGCGAAAGCTCGGCGCGCGGCTCGGCAATCACCGTTTCCATGTAATCGAGAATCTGCATCCGTGCATCACGTGTCTGTGCCAGGGCCTGTTCGACCTGGTCCCAGGTCAGACCCGGAATCTTCAGATCCACCTGGAAACCGGTGATACCCTTGCGTGTACCGCCGATTTTGAAGTCCATGTCGCCACAGTGGTCCTCGGTTCCGAGAATATCGGTGACCATGATCGACTTGCCGCTGTCATCTGTAAAGAGACCGCAGGAGATACCGGCCACGGGCGCCTTGATCGGCACACCGGCATCCATCAGTGCCAGAGTACCGACACAGATGCTGGCCATGGAAGATGAACCGTTGGACCCGGTAATTTCGGAAACCAGACGCACGGTATAGGGATAATCTGCGGGAATCACCGGCAGCAGCGAACGTTCGGCCAGGGCACCGTGACCGATCTCGCGGCGACTGGTCGTGCCGAGGCGACCGACTTCACCGACACTGTAGGGCGGGAAGTTGTAGTGCAACATGAAGGTTTTGCTGGTTATACCGCCGGTAACGGCGTCCAGGTCCTGCGAATCCGACTTGGTCCCGAGCGTCACGAGGCCCAGAGCCTGGGTTTCGCCGCGGTTGAACACCGCCGAACCATGGGTGCGCGGGAAGATCCCGATTTGCGCCACCAGATTGCGGATTTCGGTTTCGCCACGCCCATCAATACGTTTGCCACGTTCCAGGATGTTGTGACGTACCGTTTCGATTTCGAGCACGTCAAAGACGGCACGGAAATTTTCCTCGGACATTTCAGGAAATTCGGCCGACATTGCGGCATTGAGTTCCTGCCTGATATTGCTGACGGCGTTCTGACGCTCCAGCTTGCCGCCAATCAACAGGGCTTCGGCCAGTTTTTCACCGGCTTTGTTACGGGCAGCCGTCAGGAAAGTCTGGTCTGCCGCTTCGCCCTGGGCAATTACCTTTTCGGGCAGTCCCAGCTTGCTGCGCAGCTCATGCTGCAGCGCGACTATCTTGGCGACCGCCTCGTGGCCGAACTTCATGGCAGCGAAAAAGTCTTCTTCGCTGATCTCGTCGGCGCCGCCTTCCATCATCAGAAACTTGTCGGCCGTACCACTGTAGAGCAGATCGATATCGCTGACAGCACGCTGCTCGTGGGTGGGGTTGAGCACAAACTGTCCCTCAATCCGTCCGACACGAACCGCGCCGATCGGGCCCATGAAGGGAATCTCGGAAATATGCAGCGAGGCCGAGGCGGCGACCAGACTCAGGAAGTCCGGATCGACCTCACCATCGGTACCCATCAGGTTATTGACGATCTGGACGTCGTTGTGGTAGCCGGCGGGAAATAGCGGGCGGATCGGACGGTCGGTGGCCCGGGCGGTCAGGGTTTCTTTTTCGCTCGGACGGGCTTCACGTTTGAAAAAACCGCCGGGAAAACGGCCGGCGGCGTAGAATTTTTCGCGATATTCAACCTGCAGGGGGAAGTAATCGATCCCTTCGCGCGGAGTATCGGTGTTGGTGACGGCTGACAAAACGGCCGATTCGCCGTAGTAAGCAACGACTGAACCAGCGGCCTGACGGGCAATCAGTCCCGTTTCAAGGGTCAAAACTTTGTCGCCGAGCTGGACGGAAACAGTAACAGTGTCCTTCATCATGGGGAGAGGCTCCTCTGCGGCACTGTCGGGACTCTGCCCCGCGCCGCGGCTTTCTTGTAATTGCACGCAGAGGCCTATTTGCCGGAAATAAAACGGCATCCCCCGCGTAGTATTCGGTCTCCAGTAGAGACCCGGCCGGATAGCTTTATCCGGCACTGGATAAAACTGCGCCCTTTCAGGCGGCGCAGGCGGTAATTAGCGGCGGATGCTGAGCTGCTTGATCAAAGACTGGTAACGGGGCTCGTCGGTACGCTTGATATAGTCAAGCAGCTTGCGGCGGGCATTAACCATCTTGATCAGACCAAATCGCGAAGAATGGTCCTTGCGATTGGCCTTGAGGTGCTCGGTGAGATGCTCGATACGCTTGGTGAGTACAGCGATCTGAACATCGCTCGAACCCGTATCACGTTCGTGCCGCTCAAATTGTTTGCGGATTGCCGTTCTGTCAACTTGGCTCATGTCTTTCCTTGATACTTTTCTCTCTGTCTTTTTGTGGGCGCCAACTATAGCGCGCCCCGACCGTAATTGTAAAGCTGATTTTTGCCGGAAAACGTCGGGAAAACGTCGGGAAAAAAATGCCGGACAGATCATGACCGGCAATCGAAATACAGCCCGGACTGTTCCCTAAATCCTCAGCGGCATCAGGACATACATAAAGGGAATGTCACTCTTGATCAACCCCGGACTCATCGCATCGTTGAGTTCGATAAAAATATCGTCACTCGTCAGGGTCCGCAAGGGATCCATCATGAATTCCGGATTGAAGATCGCCGTAATTTTGGGACCGTTGTATTTGATGGACACCGAATCATGTGCTTCACCAACTTCGGGCGAACTGGCCACAATCTCGAGTGTGTTTTCCTCAAATGTCAGACGCATGGCATTGCTCTTCTCGGTTGTAAAGAGCGTCACGCGCCGCAAAACCTTGATCAGGTCTTCACGATCGACTGTCACCCGGTGGTCACACTGGGAGAGGATCACCTGGCGGAAGTTCGGATAAACACCATCGACCAGTTTGCAGCAGACCATCACATTGTCGAACTCGAAAATGGCCTGATTGTCCTTGAGGTGAATCTTCAGATCGCCACTGCCGGTCAGAATCCGCAACAGCTCAGATACCGCGCGGCTGGGCAGCACGACATCACGATCATTTTCGCTCGGAAACTCCACTTCATGCTCGATCAATGCCAGGCGCCGCCCATCCGTAGCCACACAGGTCAACTTGCTGTCGGCAAAGTTCAGCAGCACGCCATTCAGGACGGCCCGCGAATCGTCAGTCGAGGCGGCATAGTGGGTCTTGCGCAACATGTCGGCAAAAACCGCCTTGTCGAGCGTATAGCAGGCACCGTCTTCAATCGTCGGTACCGGGGGAAACTCTTCCGCCGTGATACCCAGCATTTTCATGTAGGATGAGCCACAGCGGATATGAGTCGTATCACGATCGTCGAGTTCCAGCTCAACCCCCGACTCAGGCAGC
>CAZMGQ010000019.1:0-12000 GCA_964565855.1 uncultured Lentisphaerales bacterium
GCGACCCTGCTCATCACGACCGGCCTGATGAGTGTCAACTACGTCATCTGGGTGGTGGCTGGCCCATATCTGCTGGCCTATCGCTGGCGGCTTTTTCCGCTCTGGGGCTTTGAGTCCTGGCTCTACCTCGCCCTGCCGGTGCTGATCGGGGTCATCAGCGGCCTGGCACGTGATGTGCGTTTTTACCGGACTGTGATGCTGGATGAAGTCGGCCGTCCCCACGTCCGCACGGCTCTCGCCAAGGGGCTTTCGCCCGCCCGTGTGCTGTGGCGGCATGTCCTGCGCAACAGCCTCGTGCCGGTCGCCACCAACGTCAGCCTGGCGATCCCCTTTCTCTTCACCGGCAGCATTCTGCTGGAGAGCTTTTTCGGGCTGCCCGGCCTGGGCGGCGTGGGGCTGAATGCGGTTCATTCCTCGGATGTGGCCATGGTACGGGCGGTCGTGCTGGTGGGTGCCCTGCTGTACCAGGTGGCCAACCTGCTGGCGGATCTGGCCTATGCCTGGTTCGATCCACGTGTGAGGATCGGCTGATGAGTCAGGCACCGCATCATGAAGAGGGTACCGTTCCGGCACGGCCGGGTCTCTGGCAACGTCTGCCACGCCGGGCTCATGTCTGTGTGGCAGTAATCCTGTGCTACTGTGTCCTGGCACTCTGGGGCGAAGTGGCCCACCGCTTCTATACCGGGCGTGAGCTTACCCCACCCTACAACCAGATCAGCCTGACCAACCGCCATCTGGCACCACTCAGTCGGGCGGCGTCGGACGACCTGGGCTCAGCGCGCCTGCATCTGCTGGGAACGGATAATCTGGGACGCGACATCCTGCAGCGGCTGATACAGGGGACGCGGATTGCCTTTCATGTCGGAATTGTGACCTCACTGCTGGCGATTCCGCTCGGGACACTGCTGGGGCTGGCGGCAGGTTATTACGGCCGGCGGCTCGATGCCCTACTGAGTGCGCTGGCCGGCACCGTGGCCGCCATCCCCGCCATGCTCTTCATCCTGGCAATCGCCATGGTGGTCGGCAAGGGATTGCTCGGAGTCTATCTCGGCGTCAGCTTCACCACCTGGGTAGGAGTATTCCGGACAGTGCGCGGCGAGACCATCAAACATCGCGATCAGGCTTACGTACAGGCGGCCCGTGTGCTGGGGTACGGCAGCGGCCGGATCCTGCTGCGCCACCTGCTACCCAATGTGACCCACATCGTGATTGTGGCTTTTTCGGTGCGCTTTCCGGCAGCGGTCAGCACCGAGGTTTTCATGAGTTTCATCGGCATCGGGGTGCAGAACGAACCCTCCTGGGGTGTCATGATCAACAACGCCCGTGCCTGTCTCTGGCAGGGTGCCTGGGTCGAAGGCGTCGCCGCCACCGTGGCAGTCTTCGGCCTCGTCCTCTGCTTCAATCTGCTGGGCGACGACCTGCGCGATGCCCTCGATCCTTCGCTGCGGCATGCTGTCGAGGGCTGATTACCCGCCCTGCCTTTCCGCTTTTCAATATTTAGCGAATATGAGACCATGCAGGGCATGAAAACAGCGCATTCAACTATCTTCCGCACATTTCTGGCGAGCTTGCTGGCCGTCATGCCATTTGCGGTCCGGGCCGATGACGAAACGGCTGCTCCTCAGAATCAGGCCACACGGGAAGCCCGGTTGACGGCCAAGTGGGAAAAAGCTACTCTGGAAGAGTTGCGCGATGCCGTCAACAAACTGGCTGATCAGGCAATTCAGCAGTCCCACGAGCAGGATGAAGCCGGAAGGAAGCTCAATTTTGCAGCGCAGGATCCGGCCTATACCTCACCTGAGCTGGAAGAATTGCGGCTCAAGGAACAGCAACTCGAAAACCAGTTGCTGGAAACACGTATGGCAATCCGCAAGGCTGTTGAGGAGCTGCCCGAGGTCAAGGCACAGCGGCAGGAGCTGGATAAAAAACGTGCCCAGATCACCGAACTGCAGGCTGAGCGGGTTTACGTACAGCAGCTCTACCAGAAACGACTCCGGGAGCGGCTGAAAAACCTCGACCAACCGCAAGACTGAGCCACAGACCCGGGAGCCTCGAGCACCAGCTCAGGACAAAAAAAGTAAAACCATAATCTCGCAAAGCAAACGCCAGATTACCACTGGGACCGCAGGGCTCCGTACCTGCAGGCACCACACCCACACAGGACTTGCCACTTCAGGTAGGGCGCGATCGCCGGTGCGCGCTGGAACAGAAAAATCAAAACCATAATCTCGCAAAACAAACGCCAGATTACTTACCTCTGGGACCTCAAGGCTCTGCACCTGCAACAACCATAATCTGGAATTCCATTTGCAAGATTACAATCGGGCATCCGACAGACTATGTAACTCCGCTGTAATCTGGGGGTTGGCCTGCGAGATTATGGTGGGGTTTGCGTAATTTGGGATGTCTAACGTTTTTTGCCAAGCCAGTCGACGACATAGCGTCTTTCCATCGGAAAGGCGTTGGTTGTGTGGCGTACTGTCGGTGGATGGGAGCTCTCCGGCCTGCCGATGACTTCGACAATATCGAAGCGAAATGGTCGGGGTCCGTCGGGCAGAAGCCGCAGATATCTGGCGGCGGCACGACATAGGGCGTGGCGTTTGCGACGATCCACCGCAGCGATCGGTCCGCCGAAATCGTCGCTGCTGCGTGTTTTGACTTCGACAAACACAATCTGCGGCACACGGTCGCTGGTAGGTACGGCGATCAGGTCGATTTCGTCCCGCCTCAGCCGGACGCGGCGTCCGACGATCCGGTAGCCGAGTTCTTCGAGTCGGACCGCAGCTATATCCTCGCCCCACTGACCCAGCGAGGCTCGTTTATCGTAGCCACGTTCGGCTCCGGGGGCAACGAGCTCATTGTTTTCAGACATCGTATTGTCTCCAACTGCAACCACAAACAGACAATCATATTCCAGGCATAACGTCCACCTCAAAGCTGCGAAATACCATAGCAAAATGCCCGCAAAATGACATTTTCTCAATTTTTCCATTTTTTCTCTCGCAGAATAGGAAAATGTGGGGCTTGCCGCTGTGTTTCTTCTGGAACATGCACTTTCTTTTGTGTAGATGTCTTATGGGCACAGTCGTTCCTCTCCGCATACTTCAACCGGTTTATCGGGAGAGACAAGTGTCACTTTGCCCTGAGGTACCTTGCCATCAAGCTCAAGAGAAAACCGAAGTCTGTAATCTCGCAAATAAATCACCAGATTACGGTAGAATTACTATCTGGTCTGAGATGATCCGCTGTAATCTTGCAAATCTATTGCCAGATTACCGCCGTGGCAGGGTCATGACTCTGCCACAAACTCCCGCAACACCATGCTTTTGATCACGAATACTGTAATCTCGCAAAGGTATTGCCAGATTACGGAAGGTATTGCCAGATTACGGCAGGATGACCTCCTGATCTGGAGTGATCTACTGTAATCTTGCAAACACATCGCCAGATTACCGCCGTGGCAGGGTTATGACTCTGCCACAAACTCCCGCAACACCATGTTTTTGATCACGAATACTGTAATCTCGCAAAGGTATTTTCAGATTACAGCAGGGCGACTTCCTAGTCTGGAATGATCGACTGTAATCTTGCACACACATCGCCAGATTGCGGCCGTGGCAGGGTCAGGACTCTGCCACAGTTTGGTGCGAGCAGTTTTTGAAGTGACAGTGCGGCCGGATTTTTGTAAAATGGCTGCACCAAAAAGAGCCCTTGCCCCGGTAGCTCAGTTGGACAGAGCAACGGTTTCCTAAACCGTAGGCCGCGCGTTCGAGCCGCGCCCGGGGTGCCAGCCTCCGGGATTGCGCTTTTATTACCCTACCTCTTGTCCTCGACCGACTTACGTGCGGGGCAGTGTCAGAACTCTGCCATGATTTCCAGCATTATTTCTCAGACCCCGAGCACTATCCAGATTCAGACCGAAGAAAACGGCTGGCAGAAAGCCGTCTCCACCGCCGGTGGACGTCAGTGGGACGCTAAGGGTGTCAGTCTTCTGCTGGAAGCCGACACCAACGAAACCGAAATCGTCGTTTCGGCACCGGATTGTGGCTTTCAGCGTATCCGTCTGCGCTGGCGGGCGCCCATGTCGCCCGACTGGACCTATATGGGCGATGCCTTCGAACGTGGCTACGGGACCTTTGCCTGGCATCATCAGCGTCCCGAAATCCCCATGCCCTGGTACTTTTTTTATGCTTCCGACAGGGGGCTCGGCGGGCTGGGGGTTGCCTGTGGTGCCGGCAGCTTTGCTCTCTGGCGCGTGGACGACCGTGGCATTCAGCTTGAGCTGGATTGTCGCAGCGGTGGTGTTGGAGTAAGGGCCGGAGCGCGCCAGCTCAACCTGGCCACCATTCGCTGGCGCGATGCTGTCGATGGCGAAGGTGATCTGGCTGCCGCCACGGCTTTCTGCCGTCTGCTGGGGCCCGAGACACCACGTCTTCCAGCCGAGCCGGTCTATGGCGGCAACAACTGGTACTATGCCTACGGCCGTTCGACACATGACAAGATTCTGGGCGATGCCGCGCGGGTCGCCTCCTGGTCGAGCGCCGCCAACCGTCCCTGGATGGTGATCGACGACTGCTGGCAGCCGGGACGTTCGCAAACATACACCGGCGGCCCCTGGCACAGCGGCAACCGTCACTTTCCGGACATGCCGGGACTGGCGGCCGGTATCCGCAATGCCGGTGCCAAACCGGGCATCTGGTACCGACCGCTCCTGACCGATGGTTTCATCCCCGACAACTGGCGCATCCGGGCCGAACGTCCCAAAGCCTGGACCGATCAGCGGGCCTTTCTGGATCCGACTGTCCCTGAGGTGCAGCAGTTGTTATACGACGACATGCAGCGCCTCGTCGGCTGGGGCTACGATCTGGTCAAGCACGACTTCTCGACTTACGACCTGCTGGGCTACTGGGGCAACGGTTATGCCGGCCCCTGGATTGAGGACGGCTGGACGTTGCACGATCGCAGCCGGACGAATGCTGAAGTGGTGAAGGATCTCTACGACCTGCTACGCGAAGCGGCAGGCGACGCCCTTCTGATCGGCTGCAACACGATCGGGCACCTCGCCGCCGGCACACACGAAATCCAGCGTACGGGCGATGATACCAGCGGCACCAACTGGGATCAGACGCGCCGCATGGGGGTCAATACGCTGGCTTTCCGGATGGCGCAGCATGACACGTTTTTTGCCGTCGATGCCGACTGTGTCGGTCTGACTAGGCAGGTTCCCTGGGCACTCAACCGTCAGTGGCTCGACGTACTGGCCCGCAGCGGTACGCCTCTTTTTGTCTCGGCAGAGCCGGAAGCGGTCGGGCCGGAACAGGCTGCGGCCCTTAAAGAAGCTTTTGCCATGGCGGCTCAGCCACGTGCGGTGGCCGACCCGCTCGATTGGCGCACAACAACCTGTCCCTCGCACTGGGCGACGGCGGATGGTGAAATGACTTACGATTGGTTTGATGCGGAGGATGACTGAAAAATGAGTAAAGTAATGATTATCGGCGCCGGCGGCGTGGGTACAGTGGTGGCGCACAAAGTGGCAACCATGCCCTGTTTCTCGGAGATTCTGCTGGGAAGCCGCACACTTTCGCGGGTCGAAAAAGTTGCCGCCCAGGTCAAAGAGCTGACCGGCCGCACCTTGCAGACGATCCAGATCGACGCCGACGATGTACCGGCCCTGACTGCGGTGCTGCAGGACTTCAAACCGGTGCTGGTGATCAACGTCGCCTTGCCCTATCAGGATCTCCATATCATGGATGCCTGCCTGGCCGCCGGAGTTCACTACCTCGACACAGCCAACTACGAACCGCCGGATCTCGCCAAGTTCGAATACTCGCACCAGTGGGCCTACCGCGAACGCTTCGAGAAAGCCGGTTTGATGGCACTGCTCGGCTGCGGTTTCGACCCCGGCGTTACGGGTGTTTTCACCGCCCATGCCCAGAAGCACCATTTCGACGAAATCCACTATCTCGACATCGTGGACTGCAACGCAGGCGACCATGGCAAGGCTTTCGCCACCAATTTCAACCCCGAGATCAACATCCGCGAAATCACCCAGCGTGGCCGTTACTGGCAGCAGGGCAAATGGATCGAAACCGATCCGCTCGAAATTCATCAGCCGGTAGATTATCCCGGCATCGGGCCGCGCGAATCCTACCTGCTCTACCATGAGGAGCTGGAATCGCTGGTCAAAAACATCCCGCATATCAAACGTGCCAGGTTCTGGATGACCTTCGGCCCCAAATATCTCAACACACTGCAGGTACTGCAGGAAATCGGCATGACCAGCATCGAGCCGATCGAATATCAGGGACAGATGATCCAGCCGCTGCAGTTCCTGAAGGCTGTCCTGCCCGCACCCGAAACTCTGGGCGAAAACTATGAGGGCCAGACCTCGATCGGCTGCCAGATCCGCGGCCTCAAGGATGGCAAAGAGCGCACCTACTACATCTGGAACAACTGTGACCATGCCGCCTGTTACCGCGAATGTCGCTCGCAGGCCGTCTCCTACACCACCGGCGTGCCGGCCTCACTCGGTGCCAAGCTGATGGTCGAAGGTACCTGGATGCGTCCGGGCGTCTGGAACGTCGAAGAGTTCGATCCCGATCCCTTCCTCGCCGAACTCGGCAAGTGGGGTCTGCCCTGGCATGAGAAAATTGATGCCGAGCTGGCTTTTGAGGACACTCTGTGATTACCGGAATCGCCCACATCTGCCTCTTGACCGC
This sequence comes from uncultured Lentisphaerales bacterium, assembly GCA_964565855.1. Classification (GTDB taxonomy): domain Bacteria; phylum Verrucomicrobiota; class Kiritimatiellia; order RFP12; family JAZUKQ01; genus CAZMGQ01. The sequence continues at coordinate 6,720 of CAZMGQ010000019.1, forward strand.
TGACCTGGACCAGGCCCTGAAGTTTTATCATACACAGCTCGGTCTGCCGCTGGCGTTTGAGTTTCGCAACGATGAAGGCCGACGCTACGGCGTGTACCTGAAGATCGGACGCCGCACCTTTATCGAAATCTTCAGCGGTGAACCACAGGCCCGGGCTGACGGACAGCACTATCAGCATCTCTGTCTGGAGGTGGAAGATATCAATCAGGCTGTTGACACTCTGCGCGAGCGGGGGGTTGAAGTCAGCGATCCTACGCTGGGGCTCGATCAAACCTGGCAGGCCTGGATCAGCGACCCCGACGGCAACCGGATCGAGCTGCACGCCTACGGGGACAAGAGCTGGCAGACGCCTCATCTAACATGAACCGACTGAACGATACTTATGATCCCGACATCCTGCCGGACTTGAGTGGTCTCGACCACTGCGAACTCTGTCCGCGCCGTTGCCGGGCAGACCGCAATGCCGGCAAGGTCGGCTTTTGCGGAGCGGGGCGCGACATAAGAATATACAGTTGGAGCGCACACCGTGGTGAAGAACCGCCGATCTCCGGTCGCCACGGCTCGGGCACGATCTTCTTCTCACACTGTACCCTGACCTGTCTCTACTGCCAGAACTACCAGATGAGCCAGCTCCACGAGGGCAGCTTATATGATGTTGAAGGTCTGGCTGCTATCATGGCCGACCTGGCACAGCGCGGCTGCCACAACTGGAACTTTGTCACCCCCACCCCCTGGCTGCCCCAGCTGCGTGCCGCCCTGACAGTTGTACGCCGGCAAGGGGTTTCACTGCCACTGGTGTACAACACAAGCGGTTACGAACGTGTCGCAATCGTTGAAAAAAATCGCGACCTGATGGACATTGTACTGACCGATCTGCGTTATGCCGATCCCGCCACCGCTGCCGAGGCCTCAACCGCTCCGGACCTGGTGGAAAGAGCGCGCAATTTTGCCGTCTGGGCCTGGCGTACGTTCGGTCCGCTCAAAGTCGATAGCTCGGGGGTCGCACAAAGCGGAGTGATCTGCCGCATGCTGGTGCTCCCCGGTCGGGCAGACGAAGCAATTGCCAACCTCGAGTGGCTCGCTGAAAGTATCGGCACAGAGATCCACATCAGCCTGATGTCGCAATATACGCCGGTGTATCGGGCTGCCCGGCTACCCGGCTGGAATCGCCGCATCGGCAAGGCCGAATACCGCAGCGTAACCGACCGCCTCAAAGAGCTGGGCTTCAAAAACGGCTGGGTGCAGGACTGGATCCCCGGTCCTGACGATGACCTGCTCGGCTGCCGCATGAAGTCCACCAGATTCAAGCCGTAATCCGGCAAGAGACAGCATACAGCAGGCTCAATAAAAGCATTACTGCATCCCGCCTTATTGGCTATCTGCACCAATCCACTTTCATAATACTGTAATCTGGAAATATCTTTGCCAGATTACAGAAGTGCATATTTCAGCAAAAGGAACAGGAAACTTGCGAGGAGTAACGAGTGAAATTTCGATATGTTGCCGCAACGCTGCATGTGTTATGATGCGGTTTCGTATTCCGGTCGCATGGAGATATAAACTGCAGAGGAATCTTCGACCGGTCGCAACTGATCAGGAGAGACCATGTCGTTCGTCCCACTTCCCCAGATGTTCAACCGTGTTTCGCTCGAAATGAGCCTGAAACCTTTTTTCGACGCCACACCGGAAACGCGCCGGGCTGTCTGTCGCGAAATGTTCCTGCAATGGCTGCCGATCTGCCGTCACGCTTCAGAGGTGGACATCATGCTCTGGACGGCCGATGGTTCCGAAATTCTGGACTATCGCGGCGATCTGGATGCCGAGCTGGAATGGGCACGCTATATCGGCGGAGCCAACCGGTTCGTGATGTTTAAAAGCGAAGAGCGCAAGCACGATCCCGGTGACAACGACCTCCAGGGCATCGGCGGACACGGTCTGGCCGGCGATCCCGAACAGGTCGGACTGCACAGCCGGAGCTACCTCTACCGCGAAAACCCGCCCGTGCTGACCTACCGCTGGCTGCGTGACCTGACGACTGACCTCAAAACCATCGGACGCGAAATCCTGGGCGTACCGATCCGTGTCGGCGACACTTTCGATCCCGGCCCCGAGTTTGCCAAATCGTCCTTCAAATACGAGCGCCACCGCGAAATCTGCACCGGCGGCATTCTCTTCGGCAATACCTTCATAAGTTGCGATGCCGTGCTGAATGGTGACGATGTCAGCTATGCCGCCTTCCCCGAGGGCATCCCCGAAGGCACCCCCATCGGCACCTTTGTCGGCCGCCAGCTCAAAAAGCTGAACGATGACATGGGTTTCGACTATATCTGGCTCTCCAACGGCTTCGGATTCGGCCGCAACACCTGGTCGTACGACGGCGTACTCTTCGACGGACACAAATTCATGCCAGAAGAAGCCGCTGCCTGCCGCGAACGCATCCTGCAGTTCTGGCACGATTTCCGCGCCGAGATCGGCGACATGCCGGTCCGTACCCGTGGCACCAACCTTACGACCGGTATCGATCTGGCTTCCGAAGGCCTGCCGCTGGCCGAAATCTACAAGCTGGAAGGCGACCTGCTGGAGCCGCCGGTCAACTCCCCCTGGGCCGCGCTTGATGGCGACTTCGGTCTCGAACTAGCCGGCTGGATGAGCCACATCGCCGAACTGCCGGGCGGCGACTTCCCATTCCGCTTCTACATCCACGATCCATGGTGGATGAACAGTCCCTGGCTCGACCGCTACCAGCGGCGTCCGCACGACATCTACCTGCCGCTCTCGGTCGGACGTATGAAGTCCGACGGCTCGATCCAGACACCGATGACTCTCAGCGTCCTGACGGTCGATGATTCGCGCGGCGGTATGCCGCAGCAGCCCCCCGTCGATGTCGCCTCACACATGTTCCGCGCTCGCGAAAACCCGCCCGACCAGGCCGGCCCCGTACTCTGGGTCTATCCCTTCCGCGAATATCACGACCTGACCTTCGGCGACGACCCGCAACTGAAGCGTGTTTATTTCGGCGACTGGTATGTGCGTGGTGCGATCAACCAGGGACTGCCGGTCAATACCGTCGTCTCGACCGACAACCTGCTCAAGCTGGCCGCCGAAAAACCGGCCACCGTCAGCAAATCGGTCTGGCTGACCCCCGTGCCGGATCCTGATAGCGGTCTCCACGCAGCCCTGCTGCAACATGTCGCAGATGGAGGCAAAGCGCTGATTTACGGTCCGATTGATGAGAACGATACCACCCTGCTGGAACTGCTCAGTCTCGCATCTGCTGCACCTGCGGTCGGCGAATTTGACCTGATGAGCAGTTGGGACTTGCCCCCTGATTCGCAGCGCCTACTGCATGGCGACCTGTTTTCGGCCGGTCCACTGACGCTAGCTCCGATCGTTCGCGACGACGTTGTCCACCGTGCGACAGCCACGCGTGATGGCACGACCTATGCCCTGGCGACCTCGGTTACGGCGCCCGACTGGCAGGGCGGCCAGCTTATCTGGCTGCGTGGCGGTGTCTCCACCGACGAAAGCCGTCTGGGTCGTCAGTTGCCGCCCTCGGTTCCTACGGGTTTCTTCCCGGCTGAAGCCCTGGCACTCCATGCGTTGTCGGAGCTGGGCATCACCCTGCTGCACAACATCGCAACTCTCGGCACCAAGCCTCCGCTGCACACGATATCACGTGCCCGCAACGGCTGGTACTTCAGCGGTTACAATCCGCAGGGGGTCAGCCAGATCCGGCTGCGCCTGCCCTACGGTGCCCCGTTGCTGAACGGTCACCATGCCACCATCAACGAACAGGGCGAGCTGAGCTGGGCCAATCCGCCTGCCTGGTGGCATGCCGAATGCCGCCTGTTTGCCGCAGAGTCCCAGCCAACGACCATCGTCTGCGACGAGCTGCCCTCGATTGCCCACGATGTCGAACGCCGCATCGTTCTGCAGCAGTTGAACGAGTCGGTCATCCGGTTCTTCCCCGTCACCGGCACCGAGGATCGGGTCCGCATCCTGCGCAATCCGTCCTTCCCCTACCTCGTCGGCGACTTCCTGACCCCCCGCCGGGTCGAAACCGACGACGGACTGATGCTGGAGATCGGACCGGTTTCGGGCACGGTCATCTTCTACTGGTAAAGCTGAGGAAGGAAAAGCCACATGGCACTCCAGGAAAAAATTGCCCTGGTTACCGGGGGCGCCATCCGGGTGGGTAGCGAGATCGCTCGCGCCCTTGCCCGGGCGGGCTGCGATATTGTTATCCACTACCGCAACTCAAGTGCCGCAGCCGAGTCGCTGGCCGACGGGCTGCGCAGCCTCGGCCGGCAGGTCTGGCTGATCCAGAGCGACCTGGCCGAGGATGGCGAGCCCGAAGCAGTGCTGCAGGCAGGCTGGGAGATGGCCGGCAGGATCGATATCCTGGTCAACAACGCCTCGAGCTATACGCGCGACCTGCTGGCCGATGCCTCGCCTGCCGATTTCGAACGTCACTGGCGCATCAATGCCCTGGCTCCGATGCTTCTCACCAAAACCTTTGCCGACTATGTGCGTTCGTCCGAGAACCTGCCGCCTGACTACCTCGGCCACGTTATCAACATCCTTGATCGGCGCATCGCCGCTCCCGAAGGGGGCTCACTGCCCTACTGGGTCAGCAAAAAAGCCCTCACCGCCTTCACCCGTGGTGCAGCAATCGAGCTGGCCCCCCACATCACAGTCAACGCCGTGGCACCCGGCCCGGTACTGGCGCCGGATGGCGTCATAGTCGCCAGCGAACCGGCGGGCAACCTGCTGCTCACTACCCGTGCCACCCCGGCCGATGTCGGCGAGGCGGTATTGTACCTCACAACTTCAGGCTGTCTGACAGGACAGATCATTTACGTGGACAGCGGCCAGCACCTGCTCTAATCTTGTGTGCTCGTTCTCCCGGCACACAGTTCCGGGAAGATGCACAAACCAATCACGAAACCAGCCAGACCATGCAACTAGACGACGCCAGGATCATCCTGCACCAGCCCGCCGAGGGCGGCTACCGGCGCATTGTCTTCGAGGCACCGGAGATAGCCGACCAGGCCCGCCCCGGCCAGTTTGTGCATCTGCGTGTACCGACACTGTCCGATACCTCGCTGCGTCGCCCTTTCAGCATCTGCCTCGCCTCCGAAGGCTCTCTCCATATTCTCTATAAGGAGGTCGGTCTCGGCACCGCTGCCCTGGCCGCCCTCCCCGTGGGAGCTACCGCCAGTCTGATGGGGCCGCTCGGCAACGGTTTCGTGGTGAGCGGGCGCACGCTCGCCATCGGCGG
>CAZMGQ010000019.1:12010-13289 GCA_964565855.1 uncultured Lentisphaerales bacterium
ACACTCGTTCGAGGTTTGGGACGCAGGGGGCAAGCTCGTCGGCGGCGGCTACGGTGTCGCCCCACTGCTCTTCCTAGCCACAACCCTCAAACGTCCGGGCGTTCTTTTCGTCGGTGGAAAGACGGCGGCGGACATTCTGCTGACCGACGAGTTCACTTCGCTCGGCTGGGAGGTGCAAATCGCCACCGAAGATGGTTCGCTTGGCACGACCGGCCTGGTGACAGCCGCCCTCGATGCCTGGCTCGACGAACATGAGCGTGGAGGGCGAGCGTCCCCGCAAGCCGCTACGAATGACCCGCCGGCGCTGGAATGGTTTGCCTGTGGTCCCGATGGCCTGATGCGGGCGGTCGGCGAACGTGCCATCGCCCGCAACTGCCGCGCCTGGCTCTCGCTCGATAAACACATGGGCTGCGGCATCGGTGCCTGTCTCGCCTGTGTCCAGCGTCTGCAAACCCCCAACGGCAGCCAGTACCTGGGGCGCGTCTGTTGCGACGGCCCGGTTTTCGAAGCCCGTGAAATCGTCTGGGAGGAAGCGTGAAAACACCTGATCTCTCCGTCCAACTGGGCCGCCTCAAACTCTCCAATCCGGTCATGGTCGCTTCGGGCACCTTCGGCTACGGTGCCGAATATGCCGATCTGATCGATGTCCGCCGCCTCGGCGCAATCGTCGTCAAGGGCATCCGCCTCAACGCCTGGGAAGGCAACCGTACACCGCGCATGGTCGAAGTTCCCGGCGGCCTGATCAACGCCATCGGTCTCCAGGGACCGGGGGTCGATGGGTTTGTGGAAACCTACATGCCGTTTTTGCGTACTACCGGCGTCCCGACGATCGTCAACATCTGGGGCACTAGCATCGAAGAGTATGGCACAGTCGCCGCCCGTTTCGACGATGTCCCCGGCATTGATGCGCTCGAGATCAACGTCTCCTGTCCCAATGTCAAGGAGGGCGGGGCCTCCTTCGGGGCCGACCCGCAGCGCATGGCCGAAGTTGTCGCCACCGTACGCCGCAATACCAGCCTGCCGCTCCTGACCAAACTCGCCCCCAACGTTCCCGATATCCGACCCTTTGCCAAAGCGGCCGAAGATGCCGGTAGCGATATCCTCAGCATCTCGAATACCATCCCCGCCATGGTGATCGACACCGAGACCCGCCGCCCCGTTCTCGCCAACCGTGTCGGCGGTCTCTCCGGCTCGGCCATCCATCCGGTCGCGGTCAAGCTGGTCTGGGAGGCGGCGCAGGTGGCGCACATCCCGATCGTCGGCATGGGCGGCATCATGC
>CAZMGQ010000020.1:0-1654 GCA_964565855.1 uncultured Lentisphaerales bacterium
TTGGCGCCTTGGCAGTTTTTTATTTTTTGAGCAGGTACGGAGCCCTGCGTTCCCAGTCAGGCAGCACGTAGGAACGATGTAACAGTCGTCCCTCCCCAGCTTGGCGTTCCTGGCGACTTGGCGGTTTTTTACACCTGGTGGTACGACCGTCAGACCAAAGTCTGAGAACGGTCGTTGTATCATCAACGTTTTCGGAGAAGCTGGTCGGCGATTTGATTGAAGTTCTGAACATGGGTCAGGGTCCCGGTGTCGGATGCCGACAGATTCCGGAACCGGTCGATCAGGAAGAAGCGCCGGATGCCGATCGAATGCGGCACCTCATAGTCGTCGCGGGGATTGTCCCCTACGACAGCGACTTCTCCGGCATCCAGCGCGATGTGCGCCAGCACCTTCTTCCAGTAGATCGGCTCCCACTTCATGGCTTGCAGCTCGGTGCCACCGAGAAGCTGGCTGAAGAGTGTGGTGCCATTGACATGTGCGACGCCGGCCAGACGGAGTTTGTGCAGGATGCCGGAACTGGGGTTGTTGCTGGTGATGTAGAGCAGGATGCCGTGTTCCTTGAGGCGCAACAGCGCGGGCAGGATTTCGTCGCCCGTCGGCTCCAGATAGGCCGACTCGACAGCATAGGCGAAGTCCCAGAAAGCCTTGGGACGCAATCCCAGCTCGACGATGAAATCGGACCAATGCCACCAGGATACCTCGCGTTTGATCCGCGCGATGCGGCGGGCGGTCTCCTCGGCGGTCAGCCCGGCAAGCTCCACACCGGCCCGCTGCAGAACTTCGGCCAGACTGCCGGTGTTGGGAGAATTCCGGTCGTCTTGCGGGTCCTGGGTCTTGAATCTCACCAGGGTATCGTCGATATCGATCAAGAGTGCGCGGATTTCGTTGGCGTCTTTTTTATCTATGTTCATCATGGCATTATTGGCAGGGGGCATGGCCGTCATTTTCTGATAAGTCGGGGTGAGGCCCAGAAGGCGTGGTTGTTCCAGAAAGTCTTTCCTCCGTTGGCGTCTTCGACTTTCAACGTGAGGGACCTGCTGGAATTCAGCGGAATACTGAGGGGTAGTGCCGGATCGGCGACAGTCCGGCGGCCGCTGCGGAAGACCTCCTGGCCATCCCGTTCGACGATGAAAACCACGGCACCATCAACCGTGAGATCCGCATGCATGCCGACCTGAGCCTCGAAGCGGTCGAACACGTCCGGTGGAATGTCGAAGCGCATCCAGCACTCGCGTGGGCCGCTCATGCCGCTATGCGGGAGCACGCCCAGGCCTTTCACCGGACGCACCGATCCATCGGCAAAACGCAGCCGCGCCGGCACAACCGGCGCACCGGCGGGCGGTGTGCTACGGTTGCCGTCGAGAATGGCGTCGCCGTACACGGAGTCGTGCGAGGCCGCATCAGCAGGCCACACCCGCAAATCAACAGAGGCCAGCTCCTGCCTTTCGGCCGCAGGAATCTCGCCTGTGGCCAGCCGCCAGATCGAATACGCCACATCGGCCGTAATCTGGGCGGCGGCCGTAACGGGCGGCCCGGCCTGAGCCTCCGCCTCAGATTCGTTGCACGAAAAGAGTGCCTGAAGAATCGGGACAATATACTGCCGGCTCTCGCGCATGGCCCCCATGTCGCCCGAGTCCACCGTCGCCCGTACCTA
>CAZMGQ010000020.1:1664-13103 GCA_964565855.1 uncultured Lentisphaerales bacterium
TCGCGCATGGCCCCGGTTGTGGCGGCCGCCGTGCGCCAGGCAACCTCGGGGACGCTCTGCCCCAGCAAGCGGGGCGGACGGAGCGCCCCGCAGGCGCCGGTTACGGCCTCGAGGTCGGTATGGTAATGGAAGCCGGCTTTGGCAGCGGGCGGCGGCACCAGTTCGGCCAGGAGTGTCAGGTCAATCAGATGGGCGGATTGCGTCATGTCGCCAAAAAAATGCGAGAGGCATCCGATGAATTTGACGAAGCCCGGGAGGTCGTCGCCGCGCCAGGCCTCAATGGCCCGGGGAGCCCAGTGTTCCGTGATGGGACTCCACAGTGCCTGATCGGTATTCGGGTGCGGCCACATGTGCAGACAGCGGCCCGCGAGGTTTTCCGGAAACAGGCAGAAGCGGCGCCAGTCCGCGTCCAGGGCATCCTTCTCCGTCTCCGGCCGCGTGGGGTCGTCGAAAATATCCGGGTAGTTGGAGGCCTCGGGCAACTGCGCCTCGACCGGGGTCAGCAGCGACCGCAGCGGTTCGGGAAGCGAAGCAATGGCACCTCGCAGGATGATCGGGTGGGCGGTTCCGTTCATGCTGGACACCTTTTCATCTTCATTTTTCCACCCGCTTCAGTGCTTCGTAAATAATGGGTTGATTGGGATTGACTTTGAGCGAGGCGCGATACACAGCCGCCGCCTGTTCGGGCCGTTGCTGCTTTTCATAGATGGCACCCAGTCGGATATAGGCCTCCAGCGTGTCGGGGGCAATTTCAATGGCCTGCACCAACAGCGCTTCCGCCTCGTCCTGCTGCTGCTTGTCGTGCGCGACGATGGCCGTCGCCAGCAGCGCAGAGGCCCGCTGCCGATCCTGCTCCGACACGGATTTCTGCGCCGTATCAAACCCCGCAGTCAGGCCCAGCAGAATGGGAACGCCTTCGTTGGTACTGACGAAGTCGATCGCCTCGATGGAAGTTCCGGGCCTGGGGTTGATCCACTGCATCACGAATAAATGGGCTTGTTTGAACTGTTCGCAGCTCCCGCCCCAGGCATGGCGCGTATAGGTCTCCGTTTCGAGCGGAAACGGAGCAGCGGCATTGTCGCTGATCCAGTCGCGCAGGTTCAGGCCGCCGACCAACTGGATCTCATGTGCGGTGCAGTCCGCATAACGTACAAAGTAGCTGGCATGGTGGGCGGCCGAGGTCCAGGCACTGGACTGCAGGAAGAAGAGTGCTCTCGCCCGACGATTGACGGGGATCCGGACCTGCTGCGGCGGCCCTGCCTCGCGGTTTTTGGAAGCCAGCACAATGCAGCTCTTGTCCGGCGCTACTTCAAAGGGCACGCCATGAAACGTCTGTCTGCCCGGAGTGAATTCCCGCAGGTCGGCCTTGGGACCCTGATCCGTCCACCCGCCCCGGCTATCATCCGCCACCTCGTCGATCAGACCCCGATTGGCCAGGCTGGAGAGATCAACAGCCGCGTAGCTTTGACATTCCACCCATTCCCTTCTGGACTGTTCGCGGAGCGTGCAACCCAGATTGGTGAGCAGCAGCGAGGCGAGTCGTTCGGCTTTGCGTTTCGCCGACGGATCTTCGGGGGCCCAGCGGGTCGTATCGAGCAGCACCATGCCTTTGCCTGCCTCGAACTTGACCAGCGCGCCCGGAAACGTCAGAGCGATCCCCGTTTCGCTGGTGATGACATGGTCGTAGAGCTTGTCTTCGAGAAAGGCGTCCTGCGAATAGACCGAACCGACATCTTCGTGTCTGGGATTCCGGCGCCAGAAGAGGTCGGCATTGCTGATTCCCTCCAGCAGCGGATCCTCTGCGGTGCGGATGAGCCTTCCGCTCCATTCGCGCAGCAGGGGCGGAACAATCTCGATCTTCTGGGACAACAGCACCGAAAGCCAGTCCGCATCGTCGGGACCGGCCCCCTTGATCAGGATGGACGCGCCCTGCTCGAGCGCGACCTTGAGCGACTGCTGTAGCGGTGCCGCAACCGGTTCCTGCGCATCGACTATAAGCTGTCCGTACTGGTCCGTCTTTTCGGGGTCGAAGGCTTCCGAAACCAGTCCGAGACGTTGCAGCGTTGCCGCCAGAGGGGCCGCTGCCGTTGCGACGGCTGTGAGCCTGGGGGACGGACGCGGCTGCGCCATAACCGCCAGCATCTGTTCCAGCAACCGGTCTGCCACGGGATTCGCTCCGTCACCCTGAAGCAGCCGCAACTGACAGAGCACATACCTGCCGCTGCCATACGGGATCTCAAGCAGCGGCGTGTACTCCATATCGTTGTTTCCCATCCCGGAATCGATCAGGGGCGTGGCATTGCCCAGACGCGGCGTCAGGTAATCCTGCGAGCTGACCAGTTGGTAGGGAAACCAGAAGCGGAAATCATCGTCGTCAAATCCTTGCAAGAGCGGATTGAGCGGCGCACGAACAAATCCGATGCTGGTCTTTTTGGTGCTCAACGAGACACCCAGCGGGAGCCATGCGCTGTCGATCTGTGTCTGGCGCAGGGCGAGGACCGAGCCGCCCTGATGCACAAAGTCCCGTATCGCGTCGGCATGCTGCTTCATTTCGGCAGCACCGGCAGCATCCTCGCCGATCACGAGCACGCGAACGCCTGCAAGCGATTCGGCGGCAAGCGAAGCCAGCTCCTGCGATGCGATGCCCCGCTGAGCCAGCCGCTGCCGGGTGCCGCCCGGCGGATCGAACAGCGCAACCGGGGCAGAGGGTCCCTGCAAAGGCCGCTGCTTGAAGAGACGGCATGCGAAGGTCCGTTCACGAACTTTTTGTCCGTCCGCTGAGACCGTCAGCCGCAGCGTTGCGGCGGTGTCGCCGGACACGGCGGGAACTTTGAACGCCACCTGCGTCCGCAGCAACTCCGCCGGCTGCATTGTGCGGGTGATTTTTCCGGCTACGGTTTTTGCGGACGGCGATTCAAGCGACCAGTCCAGCACAACCTCGCTGGACTCTGCCACATCATGATGCAGATTGACCTGCCAGACCACCTCCTGCCCTTCATACCAGCGTGTGTGGCGCGTCAGGGGGAACGCATCGATCGGCGGCACGGTGCGGAGCATGGCGCCGGAGTCATAACGCTGCCACGGACAGATCAGATTGACCCCGGCGTCGCGATGTCCGGCCATGAACCATTCGTTGATCGCCGTATGTGCCTCCTCGGCGGCCCAGGGACTTCGATAGACACCATCGCCGGCAACGCCCGCGAAGCCGCCCAGCGGACCGTAGAAAACATTCCAGCCGGTTTCGTTGACGAGTATGGGCTTTTCGCCCCAGGTGATCCGGGAATCGCCCTTGACGTTGGCCACGCGCTTGAACTGCCCTGCGGGAACCTGCATACCGACGGTGAACGGCGTGTCGCCCGGTCGCCACAGAATGCCATCCGGCAGATGGACATCCGCCGTGCGCAACGCGCCCAGATCGACAGGGTAATGGGTCGAGATGATGTCCGCCCATCCGCGGATATCCAGATCGCAACTGAACTCCGAAATCCGCGTTTCGTCGAGACGCTTGACCACCTCGCCCAGCGTCTGAAGCCGCTGCGTCGCTTTCTCCACCAGATCCGAATGTTCGGAAAATTCGTTGCTGAGTTTCCACACCACAACGCTGGGATGATTCTTGAACTGGGCGATGCAGCGCGTAGCGAACAGCTCCATGTTGCGCCAGTACTCATCGCTCTCGATGATCTGCTGGGTCGGCCCGGACGGCCCTGCGATGTTCTGCGCCAGCAGCAGACCTTCCTCGTCGGCCACGTCCATCATCCCATGCCAGTTCGACCCGTGCATCTTGGCCTGTCCGCCAAACGCCAGGGCCTCACGCGCCCGCCGCCGCAAATCCGCCCGGGACTTCTGCAAGGTGGACCACCCGCTGTCCATGGCATAGGCGCGCAGCTTGACCTCACGGCCGTTCAAGTAGAGTGCAGGCCCCTCGGGCCAGATTTCCCGGAAACCGAAACGCGTCTGGCAGAGATCGAGCGTCGCGCCCCGGACATCGACCAGCCGTGTGTCGAGACGCAGGAGGTCGGGTTTGCCGACATCCCACAGGATGGGATCATCCCACGCTGCCGTTGCGGTGGCCCGGCCAGCGGCCGTGACCGTCACCTCGGGCAGCTCCAGCACCTTCGCCCCTCCGAAGTAAACCGCCTGCTGCAAGCGCAGTCCTGCCGCCGCCGGCGACGTCGTACAGTCCACCGTCAGGTTTTTATGCCGAAACGAGGGTTTAACAAAGACATCGGTGATGGCAACGGCAGGTTGCGCAAAAATCTCCACATCGCTCAGGTAGCCGCAGTTGCGCGATCCCGTGGCGATCGGTTTCCCATTTGAAAAAGCGGCCAGCGTGCTGTCGCGCATGCCGATCAGGATTTCATTCGGTCCGTCGCGTTTCACAAAATCGGTGATATCGAGTTCGAAGGGATCTTTCGGCCCGAAGTGCTCCCCGGCCCGACGGCCGTTGACATAGACAACGGCCTCGTAGTCCACGGCACCGATTCTTGCGAAGAGCCGCGGCCCCGTCATCCAGTCGGGCACGGTGAAGGTCCGGCGCACCCAGGCACAGTGGTTGTCGTTCGGGGTCGTGTAATCGTCGTGCGGCCAGAAGCCCGGGAACGACTTCTTCTTCCAGCCCGCGTCATCACCGGGGATTGCCCCCAGCTTCCCGGTGCCGGGAGGCAGTGCCAGAAAATCCCACTCGCCGTTCAGCCACAGCTTGGCGCGATAAGCGCCGAATGGCGCATCGACCAGTGCTTCGGCGACGCTTTCCCGCTTGTTTCCGTCCTCGTCCACGACGGTCAGGATGACGCGATAGCGGTCCGAGTTGGCGGTGGGAAATTCCACCGTCCTGCTCCAGGTGCTCCGGTTGTCGAGGGTGACCGCCTCGGTACCGGCTGCCACGGTCTCCTGAAAATAGTTCAGCACGCGCCAACCGGCTTGAAACTTCGCCGCATGTCCCCGGACGTTTGTCAGAGTCGCCGTCGCCTGGCCCAGCGCGGGGTTGTCGGGTGGCACAGTCAGCCCGGCGGTGACACGGAAGAGATCATCGCTCTCCGGCGACACGTATGGACGGACATCCAACGGACCAGCGACGGGACGCCCGGCATAGAGACCAAGCTGCGCCGTCCAGCGTCTCGCAACCTTCTCGCCCAGCCGGATCTCGTCGCCGGGTTTCAACGCCACGGCTTCGCGGGAGTAGAGCTCGCCCACGATCCCGATGCCCGACACCTCGACGGGCACGCTGCAGGTGGAGAATTGGACGGCCCTGCCATTGACGTAGAGCCACGGTTCCTGAACCCCGAGGTGCCGGGCAGCGCCGCGATCACCGATCACGGCGAACAGACCCAGAAAATAGTACCCCTCGGGAATCTCCTCGACGCGCCAGGCCGTCTCACGACCACTCTTCGCAAAGACGGCCCGGGTCGTCAGCCGATCTGAGGGCCAGCACACTGCGAGACTCTGCGCCTTCAATACATGGTCCGCCTGCGGTAGTTTGACATCGGCCGGTGCGATGCCGGTCGGCTTCGGTGCCGGGGCCGCCGCCGGTTCCGGGAGGCTGCTGAAGGTGTCTGATTTTTCGATCGTGACGGCAAACTCCCGAACGGCAGCAACGGTTTCACCGGTTGTCGCATGCTTGAAGTAAACCCGCAAGGCGAACGTATGCTCTCCGGCAGCGAGCGAGGCGCAGGCCGGCAGAGGTCCATCGACATACTGGTTGCGGCTCTTGTCCCAGCGGTTGTTTGACCCCATGACTCCTTCGGGACGGAACTGCGTGTCGAGAACGAGAGTCGCCTCCCGCGTCGCAGGTCCGACCCAGCCGGGGACGGGCTTCTGATACCAGCGTCTGACGCCATCCCAGTTCTGGGGACCGACGTTGGCACTGCCGAAGTCGCTCCCCGCACTGCTCAGGGACAGCAGGATCGAATCTCTGCAGATGGCCGGATCAGCCAGATTCCACCTGGCCCGCACCCGGACCTTGCCGGGCTCCGGCAGCCGGGGTGCTTCGGTACTGAACGTCTTGCCCCCGTCCAGGCTGAAGGCGAGGTCGAGGGACATTGCAGGCGTATCCGCGAAGACCTCGAGCAGGCCCGATGCAAACAGCAGGAGGCACAGCATCTGTTTTTTCATGGCTCTTTACCGGGCTTATTGCCGCCGCGCCGATTCTTCATGCAGTTTCCATGGCTGAGTTCGGCTACCGGATCGTTATGATGGTCGGATTCGGAATATGAACGGCCGCCACGTCGGCATAGGTCGTCCCGATTCGAATATCGTCCACACTGCTGGCGCCGTTGTTGGCGCCGCGAATCGAGAGTGTGAGCATGCCGAAACGAACTCCTGTCGCAATACAGTCCGGCGTGCCTTCCTCAGCCTGGTTGATGTAGAGATAGCCTGTCTTGTTGTCGATGTCGATTTTCAACACCGCCAGAACCGGTTCATCCAGGACAATCGGGACGCCGCTGTCAACGGGGGCTCCCCAGGCGTTCGCCGCCGCACCGCCGCCTGAGAGGTGCCAGTTATCCGAGTTCCAGCCGATCTTGAAGCCGTAGTTGATGCCATTGACGACTGCAACGTATCCATAGTGGGCGGGCCCGAAGCTTTTACGGAGCACGGCACCCAGATAGACGACGCCGCTGGTGAAGGCGGAGGTGAAGTCCCGATTGGTCGTCTTGATGTTTCCCGAAGCGACACAGGTGATGCCGTTGTCCGGGCTCGAGATGCCCAGCCCCGGCACGGCCAGCCCCGGCGTCGTCACAGCCCATTCGTTACCGGGATTGGACCAGGCACCGGCCCAGCCAGTTCCGCCCGCCTGCCCGTTTAGGCCGCCGACGGCATAGTCGAAGGTCTCCTCAGCCAGCAGGGAGGCCCGGGCTTGTCCGGCCACGACGGCCAGCGCAAGCGTCATACCCGCGATCATCGCGCGATGCACCTTGACTCTCATGATTTCGCTCCTTCCTCGTCACCTTCTTTTGTGTTGTTTGCAAACCTTCGCAATAGTCTGCCCGACATCGAACTGTGCTTTCAGCACCACACTGGGAACCTGCTGCCCCGGCTCGGCGAGACTTGCCAGCACCATCTCCGCCGCCGCCTCTCCAGCCGCAAAACGATCGTAGAGCATACCGCCGACCACCGGGCCGCTCTGCCGGATCCGTGCCTCACGGTCCAGCGTCGCGACCGAGAGATGCCTGCCGATCCGCCAGCCCAGCCGGGCCAGCGGCTCGTGAAGCATCGACAGGTTGGTGCCCTGGATGATCAAGGCGGTGGCGTCGTAGCCTGCCAGTTGGGTCGCGAGGGATTCCGGGTCATAGCCGACGACCGGCATCTCCGTCAGTCCGTGCCTTTTCAGCGTGGCCCGGTAGGATTCATAACGTTGCGCATAGCTGTAGTGGGCCGGGGCTCCGGTCTGATAGGTCTGCCACCCGCTCTGGCCGACCATGTAGGCGATGCGCACATGGCCGAGCCCGATCAGGTGCCCGGTCAGATCGCGGCTCGCACGGATTTCGTCGCGGTACAGGCAGCCGCCGGGCTCGAAGACGCCGGAATCCCACCAGACCAGCGGAATTCCCAGATGGCGGGCGAAATCCATCGCACGGGGACTCAGGCCGTAATGGACGACCAGGGCGCCGTAGAACAGCTCCTGCAGACCGAACGGCACGTCAGGGTTGGTACGGTCCAGCTCGGCGAGTTCGACGATGCCCACATGGTACCCTGCCACGGCGAGCCGTTTGTTGAGTCCGACCTGGAACGGATAGATGTTGTAATTGTCGAGCACGCCGTCCGGGGTGCAATTGGCGGCGGCGAAGCCGACGATGCCGGATTTACGGGAGCGCATGGCCTGGGCGAAACGGTTGGCGCGATACCCCTTCTGCTGTGCGACGGACAACACGCGTTTGATCGTGCCGTCGCTGTAGAGGTGGCGGCGGCCACGGTTCAGGATATCCGAGGCTGTTCCCAGCGAAACATCACTCAGTTGGGAGATTTCCTTAAGTCCGATGTTCATGGTGTTTCTTCCCGCGCAGGACCTATTGATTTGAACGTTTCGAATAATAAATTGAAACGTTCAGATTCGTCAAGATGATTTTGAAATTATGACCTCAGCCGCAAAAACTTCGGACATCGACTCACCCAGTCTTATCTGCTACATTCATCACCTGTGTCGGCGCAGCCCCGGCACGAAGCCGGCAAACGCGATCGTGGTGATCCGGCAGGAGAATTGAGACCCTATGAACCAGCACAACGGTATCGAAGCCCCGGCGGAAGAATCCACGACGGTCAGAATGAAGCACGGCGAAATCCTCGTCGACTTCGCACGTCCTCTGGGTTCGATCAAGCCCCTGCACGGCATCAACAACAGCCCTATGACGTATGGCGAGCCGCTACCCGACCTCAGCGAGGCGGGGATTCCCTATGTACGCCTGCATGATGCGGCGGGAGCGTATGGCGGCGCACATTTTGTCGATATCCCGAACGTCTTTCCGGATTTCGACGCCGACCCGGACGACCCCGCCTCCTACGACTTCGCCTTCACGGATGCTTATCTGGCCGGACTGGTCGCATCCGGAGTCGAGATCTTCTACCGGCTCGGTGTGACGATCGAAAACTTCTGGAAGATCAAGTCCTACCACATCGATCCCCCGGAGGATCCGCTCCACTGGGCCCGGATCTGCGCCGGCATCATCCGCCATTACAACGAGGGCTGGGCGGACGGCTTCGAGTATGGCATCGAATACTGGGAGATATGGAACGAGCCGGAAAATCCGCCGATGTGGACGGGAACCCGCGAAGAATACTTCGAGCTGTATCGTATTACCGCGAACCACTTGAAGGAACGGTTCCCGCAGCTCAAGGTCGGCGGCTATGCCGGTTGCGGATTCTACGCCATCACACGCAAGGATGTCGGTGCCTTCCATGAGAGCTTCGTTGACTATTTCGATGCGTTCCTGAAATATGTGACGGCACCGGAAACACGGGCACCCCTGTACTTCTTCTCCTGGCATCTCTATACCGGCGACCCGCATGAGATCATCCGGCACGCCGACTATGTCACCGCGAAACTGGGCGAGCACGGACTCAGCGACGTGGAAAACATTTTCAACGAGTGGAACTGCATTTTCGGCACCAGTCCCGACATGTGGGACATGATGAAGGAGACACCCGGGGCGACTTTTGTCGCTGCGGCGTTCTGCCTGATGCAGCGTTCGTCGATCGACAAGGCCATGTACTATGATGCGTTTCCCATGCGCCGTTATTGCGGACTGTTTTATTTTCCCAGCCTCCGGGTCACGCCGACCTATTATACGTTCAAGGCGTTCAATGAGCTGTACAGTCTGGGCACGGAGGTTTACAGCCACAGCCCGGAGGAAGACGGAATCTACGTTTGCGCCGCACGCTCCGACACAGGGAAGGCGGTCATGCTGGTCAATCGCGCACTTCATGAACAGACGGTCGCCTTTACCTGTCGCGGCGTCGAGGGACGCCCCACTTCCTGTCTGCTGACCGACCATGCCGCCCGCTACACGGAATCCCGCACAGGGGAAGCGGACGGCAAACTGACTCTCCGGGCGGAATCCGTCATGGTACTGAAATACGCCTGATCCCCGGTCTATGCGCAGATCGTGGTGATCCACCTGTAGAGGTTTCCCGGCATTGCAGGGTAAAAACCGCCCCGTATGCCGGCCCGCCCTTCCATGATTCTGAAATATAAATATGCCAAGCGAAAATGAAACTTTGACCGCAACAGCGGATGAAAGTCCGGACCACGTACTGCGCCGCAACCATCTGCTGCACAGTCTCGAGGGAGGAGCTTTCTCCGGCGGCATGCTGATTCTGGCCGCCGAATCGGTCTTGCCGGCCATGATGGTGGCTCTGGCAGCCCCGATCTGGATTGTCGCCTCAATGCCGGTGTTGATGATTTTGGGGCTGAACCTTCCGTCGCTTTTCACCGCACACTGGGTCGAGCGCATGCGGCGCGTCCGGGGGATGATCCTGGCATCGGGATTTATCCAGCGTCTTCCTTTTGCACTGGGAGCACTGGCGCTTTATTTCGTCTGGCCGCGACACCCCCGGATTGCAGTCACAATTGCGGCCACGGCACCGCTGGTCTCCGGCCTGGCGGGCGGTATCTCATACATCGCCTGGGTCGAATTTGTGGCCCGGACGATTGATCTGCGCCGTATCTCCTCAATGTTTGCCCGGCGCAATATCATGACCAGCCTTATAGGACTCTCTGCCGGACCGCTTATCGTGGCAATTCTGGATCGCTGGCCGGATCATCGGGGCTATGCCCTGCTGTATGCGATCGCTTCGGGATTTCTGTGGATTTCCTACGGTCTTCAGGCCTGTATCAGAGAGACGGAAGCCGGGGCTTCGATCCCGCGCCCGCAAACTTCCCTGCGAGCCAACCTGCTATCCCTGCCGGATCTGTGGCGGGGAGATGCCGGGTTGCGCAATTTCGTGACTATGCGTGTCCTCCAGACCGGTGTACTCGTAATGACCCCCTTTCTGGCGGCACATGCACTGAGTGTCACTGGCAAGCCAGCGAGTTTTGTGGGACTGTTTGTAACCAGCCAGACCGTGGGAACGATCATCGGCAGTTTCCTGGGACATCAGGTCGGCGACCGCTGGGGCGGCTGGTCGATTATCCGGATTTCCGTCTGGTTTTATATTGCGACGGGTCTGCTGGTGGTTTGGGCGGATTCCATGGCGGCCTTCATGCTGGTTTTCGCTCTGTATGGAATCGCGGTGGCAGTCAACGGTGTCGGACGGTATGCGCTGCAGATGGCGATCTTTCCCGGAGCCCGGCGGCCGACCTGTCTGGCGGTGGATGCCACGGCCTATGCCCTGACATTGCTCGGCGTGATCGGAGTCAGCACTCTGCTCAAAAAATTCTTTCCGGACACAATTATTCCGCCCGCACTGGTGGCATTGGCCTGTGTACTGGGGTCGGTACTGCCGCTGCGCAAACTGCGCTTTGTGCGTCTGCCCTGAGGCCCGTCGTCAACGTCAGCGCTGATGATCGACATAAAAAACAAAAGCACGCCTGCACATGCTTTTATGACAGTCGGGATGGCGGGACTTGAACGCACGACCTTTTGATCCCGAAGTCGTATTCCATCTCACGCGGAGACGCGGAGGCACAGAGGATATCGGTGTATTGGTTGAGCGGGTTGGCGGTGTAGTAGTTTGTGGCGGTGTTCAAAGACGTCCAGCGGTTGTTGCCGATCTGGTCGAAATCGTAACGGCTGGAGTGTGACGGTTCAATGTCGGCGGATACGACTTCGCTTCTCTGGTTATAGCCAAAGGTATCGCCGTTGCGTTTGGTAACGCGGTTGAGTTCGTCATAGGTATAGTTGAGGGGGCAATAGGTCACGGTGTTGAGGGTGTTCGTGATGGACGTGACGAGCTGGCGACGGTAGGGGTCACGGGTCAGGGAGCGGGTAATGCTCACCCCGCCGCCCG
>CAZMGQ010000021.1:0-13014 GCA_964565855.1 uncultured Lentisphaerales bacterium
CCGCCAGTTCGTCGGCTGTCACGCGCGAGAGGGAACCTTCGCCCTCGGTCATACGTTCGAGAGTCGGGTCGTGAAAGACCACAACCTGCTTGTCCGCCGTCAGCCGCAGATCAATTTCGAAGCGGCGGAATCCGGCCGCATAGCAGTTGGCAAACGCGCTCATGGTGTTTTCCACCTGTTCGCAGGCACCGCCACGGTGGGCAACGATGGGGGGCAGGGCGAATAGTTCTTCTTTCATCAGTCTCACACTTTCTCACTGGCCTGAAATGGCTTTGCATAACCGCGCTAATCTACCGCAGTTGCCACACGAAGATACTCTTCCACCCATGCCAGGTCAAACCCGCTTCAACAGAGCCCCGGAAACCCCGAAAAATCAAACCCGTAATCCTGCAAACCAATTTTCCATATTACAGAACATGGCACTGTCCCACCCCTGCCGTAGTGGTTTCCGGGAGGGACGACTGTCACGTCGTCCGGCGTGCTGCTTGACTGGGACCGCAGGGCTCCGTACCTGCAGACACATACACACGCCGCCCCCTGGGAACCCCGAGCTCCAGCTCGGGACAAAAAAATCAAACCCGTAATCTTGCAAATCAATTTCCAGATTACAGATCGTGGCACTGTCTGGACTCTGCCACGGCTGCATGAATCACGGCTATCCTTTCGTAATAAAGTTTTTTATTACAGTATTCGATCAACTTTCTCTTCGATATCACGAGTTTTCAAATATAATTTCCAGCATTCCACACCACCGTAATCTCGCAAAGTAATCGCCAGATTACAGGCAGATTACAGGGAGGGACGACTGTCACGTCGTCCGGCGGGCTGCTTGACTGGGACCGCAGGGCTCCGTACCTGCAGGCACAGGTATCTGCCGGCCCCTGGGTTGCTCCAACTCGGGACAGGGAAAAGCAAATCCATAATCTTGCAAAGCAAACGCCAGATTACAGAGCATGGCACTGTCTGGACTCTGCCACCGCCAGCCAAATCACTGCTATATTTACGTAATAAAGTTTTTTATTACAGCATTCGATGACTTTTCCCTTCGATATTACGGGTTTTCAAATGCAATATTCGTCATTTCGCACCACCGTAATCTTGCAAAGTAATCGCCAGATCACGGAGCGTGGCACTGTCCCGACTCTGCCACCACTTCATAAATCACGGCTATATTTCTGTAATAAAGTTTTTTATTACAGTATTCGATCAGTTTTCTTTTCGACATCACTGATTTTCAAATCCAATGCTTATCATTTCCCGCCACCGTAATCTTGCAAAGCAAACGCCAGATTACAGAGCGTGGCACTGTCTGGACTCTGCCACGGCCTGCCGCAACCTGAGAGTTATACCTGAAAGCCGGGTTTTATTTCGGTGTCACAGATTGTGAGGCAATGCGCTTACGACTTCAGCCAGACTTAAACTGTCACATAATTCCGTGATTGTGCTACAATGTCGGTTTGATCTCAAAAATTCTGACATGTCTCGCAAACCGACAGATTTGACCGAAAAAATCGGCGTTTACCGTGCTATTGTGACACCCGAGTTCGACAGTCCCGAACTGCGGTCTGCCCTGGCCGGTATTGCCCATCTGCTGACCCGGCCCGGAGCTCTGGTGCTGCAGGGGGGGCGCAACCTCACGGTACACCTCGACCTTCCCACGGTCGGGCCGGTGGCCGTCAAGCGTTTCGGCCGTCAGAAAGCCTGGAAGGACTGGGCGGATCGGCGCAACGACACCAAGGCGGCCCGGGCTTATGGCGTGGCGGCAGAACTTGCCGCAAAGGGAATCGATACCCTGCCGCCGGTGGCCTGTCTCGAACTCTGGGAAGGGCGTCGTCTGGTCGAAAGTTATCTGATTACGGCCTATGTCGCCGGGCTCAGCAGCTTCAAAGCCGAGCTGATTGCACTCTACGAACGTTTCGGCCCCTGCTCCGAGCTGATGGAGCTGCTGGATATGGTGGCGGTGGCGATTGCTGGAATGCACGATGCCGGCATTTTCCACCGTGATCTCGGTAACCAGAACCTGATGCTCAGTGAACCGGACGCCGATGGCTTGCGCCGTATCTATGTGATCGACCTCAACCGGGCCCGCTGCCGTGGCGGGGGGCTCTCGCTGCGCGAGCGGGCGCGCGATCTATCACGCATCCACCTGCCGTCCGATTTTTTGCGCGTTTTTCTGGAAATGTACTGGCGCGGCGAAGTGCCGCCGTCCGATTTTCTGCGCTACGAAACCCGCTACCGCCGACGCTATGCCTGGCACACCTCCACCCGCAGGTTGCGGCACCCTCTGCGTGTTGTACCGCCCTCGCCCGATGGCGAATATCCGCCGGATCGTGATCTCTGGATCTGGGATGAGCGCTCGGTTCAGGCGATTCCGCCCTTCCGCTCGCGCGACCGGAATCGGCTGCGTCCGCCGGGGCGGGTCACCCGTACACTGCGGGCGGTTGTGCTGGATGGTTGGCGGGTCTGGCGCCGGGCGCTCAAGCTGGAAGCCGGGGCCTTCGAGAATGAAGTGTCCTCTATCGGCGAACGGGCTGCCATTGCCCTCACGGCCCGGCCCGACACAATCGAACGCGAGCTGGAGTTGTTGCGCGAACTCGGCAGCCGGCGGGTGGTAGTGCGGCTCTATCATCACGAAAGCCGCGAGCAACAGGATGACACACTGGAGATCGTAGGGCAGCTTCTGGAAGCCGGGTACGATGTGGCACTGGCACTGATCCAGGACCGCCGGGCGGTGAATGATCCGGCCGCCTGGCTCGAATTCGGCCGCCGGGCCCTGCAGCGGGTCGGCGAAAAGATGCGCTGGGTCGAGGTGGGCCACGCCGTAAACCGCGTCAAGTGGGGCATCTGGGGCTATCGTGAGCTAACCAGTCTCAACGAGGCCGTCATCGTCTGGCAGCAGGAATTTCCCGGCGTACGCTTTACCGGTCCGGCGGTGATCGATTTCGAGCCGGACTTTCTGATGGCGGCATTGCGCTCGCTGCCGCGAGGATTACGCTATGCCGCCCTCTCGCACCATCTGTATGTCGATCGGCGCGGTCCGCCCGAAGCCCGGCAGGGACTCTGCGACTCCGTGCGCAAGCTGGCGGTGTTGCGGGCGGCGGCGGCAGTGTCGGGACACTGCCACGAGGGGCTGATAATTTCGGAATTCAACTGGCCGCTGGCTGGTACGGGTGTCTGGTCGCCGGTGGGTTCGCCCTGGGAGTCGCCCGGTGAGCGGACGGGCGATCCGAGTGTTGATGAAACGCGGGCGGCACTTTACATGCTGCGCTTTCTGTTGCTGGGGCTGGCGTCGGGGCTGACCGAAGAGATGGTTTTCTGGCGGCTGGTGGCACGCGGTTTCGGGTTGGTGGACGACAGCGACGAAGATACCTGGCGTCGCCGTCCGGGATTTACGGCTCTCAAGACCTGGCACGCGCAGCTCAACGGGGCCACCTTTACCGGATCCAGTTCACAGCGTGGGCATATCCGGCTCAATTTCAGGACTGCCGCCGGAACAGCCCTCGAAGTGGCCTGGTGCTGGCCGGTCTGTGCTGCTGCCGAAGTACCGGCTGTGCTGCTGCAGGCTGGTGAAGGGGTGGATGCTTTTGGTATCTTGCTGCAGGACGAACAACGTCTTCGCAAGGCTTTGGCAACAGGTATTCCGGTTTATTTTACCGGTAAGGAGCCGGAGAGGTTGACTGATGGAAATAGAAACAGATAAAGAACTGGATGTTGCGACAAAGTCGCAGCGGACCTTCACACCACGGGCACTGGGATTCGGCCTGCTCGGGTTGTTGATTGTGGCGGTGGGGGCCAACTATCACCATACCGTGCTTTCATCGGGCGTCTGGATGATCAGCCACCACATGCCACCGGTTGTCTTTGCTTACCTGATGCTGCTCGGCATCGGCTGGAATGGCGGGGTAGGGCGCTGGTTTCCGCGCTGGCGGCTGAGGCCGAACGAGCTGATGGTGGTCATGACCATGACCTTTCTGGCCTGTTTTCCTGCCTCGGCCGGGCTGATGCGCTATGCCCTGCGCCAGTTGGCGCTGCCCTGGTACTATCTGGCCGGTCAGCCGGACTGGGAGGCGCATGGTCTGCTGGAAACGCTGATTCCGGGCAAGCTCTTCCCGACACCCACG
Source organism: uncultured Lentisphaerales bacterium (assembly GCA_964565855.1). Taxonomy (GTDB): domain Bacteria; phylum Verrucomicrobiota; class Kiritimatiellia; order RFP12; family JAZUKQ01; genus CAZMGQ01. The sequence goes on from CAZMGQ010000021.1 coordinate 4,122, forward strand.
CCCTATCGTACGGCCAATGGTGTGCTGATGCTGGACGAGACGGTTTACCGGGGCTTTTTCTATGGCATCGGCGCCCAGGGTAAACCGGTCGGTCTCGGTGATATCCCCTGGGCCAACTGGCTGGCTCCGATGGCCTATTGGGGGCCGCTGGTAGCCACCATGTCGCTCAGCCTGATAGCGATGGCTTTCATCGTACATCGCCAGTGGGCACAGAACGAGCAACTGAGCTATCCCGTGGCCCAGGTGGCACGTTCTTTCTGGCACCGGCGCGACGGCGAAGCCGGTGTGCCCGATCTCTTCCGCAACTACCTCTTCTGGTGTGGATTCATACCGCTGTTTCTTCTCTATCAGCTCGACTATGTGAGCTGCTGGTTCCCCGAGTCGGTGCCGGGCATCGAGGAAATACTGCCCAACCTTAAACGCTGGTCGATCCCCATCACGCAGAAAATCCCCGTGCTGCGCACGATCCCCGGCGGCAGCTACCTCTCGTGGCAGCGGATCAACTTTGCCATCGTCGGGATTGCCTACTTTGTCAGCAGCGAAATCTCCTTCACGATGGGAGTCTCGCAGTTCATTCTGTCGATTGTGGGAATTTCCATTTTCTGGTCAACCGGCAAGCCTCTGGGCTTCAACGATCTGGCCCTCAACCGGGCCGGCGCTTACTTCGGCTATACCCTGATCCTGCTCTTTACCGGACGCACCTGGTTCAAGGCGGTTTTCGGCAAGGCGTTTTTCCTGCGGACGAAAGATGCGGCCGATGCCACGGCAGTGATGGCCGCCCGAGTGCTGGTGCTGGCTTTCGGCGGCTTTGTGCTGGTGCTCTGGCTGATGGGCTGCGACTTTGTGATGTCGCTCTTTTACGGACTGGCTCTGATGATGCTCTTCCTCGTCTTCAACCGTATCATCTGTGAGACCGGTGTGCCCTTCATGCAGCCCGACTGGACGCCGACCCGTGTGCTGGTGTCGCTCTTCGGTCCGGCGACGGTCGGTCCGAGGGCCATGACAGTCCTCGGCTGGACACATACGGTCATTGCGCAAGATCCGCGCGAGTGCCTCATGCCCTACGTCTCGACCAGTATCCACATGGCCGATCGGGGCCGGGTACGTCTGCAGCGCTTCTTCCTGCTGGTGGCGGGCACGGTTGCACTGGCGGTGGTCGTGGCCTTCATCTCGCACCTCTGGGTGCTCTACAAAACCACTCCGCTCAACGACGCCTGGTCCGGCGGCAGAGTTCCCAAACATCCGTTCCAGGATGCCAGCCGCTGGGTCAGCGAACTCAAAGCCACCGGGGATTATACCGCCGCCGCCGCAGCCAGCGGACTGGGGAAATTCAAAATGTTCAGCGCGCAGCCCGGTGCCTGGACCTACTTTCTCTCAGGCACTCTGCTGGTGATGGCCGTCTCCACGCTGCGCTTCCGCTTCGCCCGTTTTCCGCTGCATCCGGTGCTGTTTCTCACCTGGGGCACCTGGCCGGCCGGCATTTCATGGTCGGCTTATCTGCTGGGCTGGTTTATCAAAACTCTAGTCGTACGTCTCGGCGGCGGCCGTACCTATCACCGTTTGAAACCGGTTTTTATCGGGTTGATTTCCGCCGAGCTGATTTCGATCGCCCTGATTGTAGCTGTCGACTTCATCTATTACTGGTTTACCGGCGAACCCACCGGGGTCAGCAGCCAGATTCAGAGCAACTGATAAAAGGACAGTATCCGTTCACATGACAAGGAGTGCAGGTTATGAGCAAGTTTGATGGATTGATGGTGGATTTGGGAACTCTGGCGCGGCTTTCGGATGCTCAGACGCGCTCAATCTGCAGCGAAAATCGCAGCGGTGCCAGAGCCGGCGGCGCGCGTGATTTTCCGCCGACCGACGAGCAGGGGCAGCCGATCGGTCCGGCACGCGAGCTGGGGCAGGGCTGGAAGGTACATCCCTACGACGATATCCACCCCGGCGAAACCTTTGTACTGGCCGATATTGAAGGACCGGGCTGCATCCAGCATATCTGGATGACGCCGACCGGCGATTACCGCACAAATATCTTGCGTGTCTATTACGACGGTTCGGATACGCCGGCGATCGAATGCCCGATTGGCGACTTCTTCGCCTCAGCCTATACGAGCTACAATGTCTTCGCCCCGATCACATCGCTGGCGGTCTGTGTCAATCCCGGCAACGCCTTCAACTGTTACTGGCCGATGCCGTTCCGGAAACGCATCCGGCTGACCCTGACTAATGTCCACGGTAGCGAATCAAAACGGGTCTTTTACCAGATCGACTATGCCCTCAACGACGTCCCGGCTGACGCCGCCTACCTGCATGCCCAGTTCCGGCGCAGCAATCCGCTGAAGGCGGGCGACGTCTATACGATTCTGGACGGGGTGCGCGGCAAAGGTCACTATGTCGGCACCTACATGGCCTGGCAGCTCAATAACAACGGCTGGTGGGGCGAGGGCGAGATCAAGTTCTATCTCGACGGCGATACCGATCCCGCCCTCTCGGACGGACGTGAGGTAGCAGGCTCCACCGGCTTCCCGACCATCTGCGGCACCGGTACCGAGGATTACTTCTGCGGCTCGTACAACTTCGAGAACAAGCAGACGCGGCAGTATCAGGAGTTCACCGGCCCTTATGCCGGCATGCCGCATGTGGTCCGACCCGATGGTGTTTACAACGCCAACACCCGCTTCAGCCTCTACCGCTGGCATATCACCGACCCGATCCGCTTCGAGCAGGATCTGAAGGTGACGATCCAGGCACTCGGCTGGCGACGCGACGGACGTTATCTGCCGTTGCGCGACGATATCGCCTCGGTGGCCTTCTGGTATCAGGAAGCTCCGGCGGCTCCCTTCCCGTCATTGCCCTCGTCCGATGATCTGGAGATCATCTAACGGAAACAAAACCATCATGAAGAAACTATCTGTCATTACCATGCTGTCGGCTCTGGCCTGCAGTCCGATGCTGCTTGCAGCCCAGAGTGCGAGAGTTGTTGGAGGGAGCGCCGGTGTTGAGCCGGGCGCACCCCTGGCCGTTTCCATAGCCGTCACCAACGCCACGGAAAATGCTGTCGCGGCAAAGCTGACATACAGCATCTGGCGCAACCCGCAGAACCTGATGCCGCGTCTGCCCGATCCGGTGCATGGAGCCGATCACGCCACCGGTTGCCTGAGCTGGATCGAGGTCAACGGCGAAAAAATCGATGACGGCAGCCTGACCGATGGCGACCTGAATACCGGACGCAACGAAGGACGTAAATATACCGAAGCCTTCCACTTTGTTGATCTGGGGCAGGTGCGGCAGGTGACGGCACTGGCCTGGCAGTCGGGCGACGCCAACTGGATTTACCGGGTCGATATCGCTGCCTCCACCGATGGCACGACCTACGAGCCGGTGGCCGGATTGCAGGGTCTGGACTGGCATAAAAAATGGGCCCGGCAGCGAGTCAAGGTCGAGCAACCCTTTGCGGCACGCTTTCTGCGCCTGCGCTACCACAACAATGGGGCCGAGCTGGGCTGGCTGCGGACACCCTCGGAGCTGCACGTTTACGATGGCCCCACACCGGATGAGTTCGCCTTCCCGACCAACCTGGGCGCCCCACTCGAAAACGGCACCCTCCCGGTCGAGCTGACGGCAGAGACCGAAAAGATCCTGACTGTCGGAAACGGCCTGCAGCTCGAGACCGGTGCCTACCTGCTCTGTGCCCGGCTGGAATCCGGCACGCGGCAGCAACTGCTGGCCGAGGGCATTTACATTTTTCCGCCCGATATCGCCGAACTGCCGGCCGACAGCCCCTTCGGTATTAACGGATCAGGCTTTGACCTCTTCGAACAGAACCGCCGTCTCGGTATCAAGTGGATGCGCTTCGAAAACATGAAGTGGCAGATGTCGATGCCGGGGCCGGATCGTTACGCCTTCGATGGCAGCGTTGCCCCCTGGAACGTCAAGCACGACGAATATATGCAACGCTACACCGATCTGGGGGTCAGAGTTCTGCCCTATACCTTCCAGACTCCAAAATGGCTCAGCCGGGCACCCGAAGGCACCAGCCGCAATGTTCACGGCTATCCGCCGCACGATTTTTCGACCTATGGCGACATGATGTTCCAGCTCGTGGCACGTTACGGCTCGGTCAGACATCCGCCGGAGGCGCTCAAGAGCGACGACAAGCTGAGCGGTCTGGGCCTGATCGATACCTACCAGCTCTGGAACGAGCCCAACCTCGTCGGCCCCACCTGGGCTCCCTGGGTTGGATCGATGGATGAGTTCATGGAGATCTTCCGCATCGGCTCAGAGGCCGTCAAGCGGGCTGACCCGGCGGCACGTGTTTCACCGGCCGGTTTTGCCGGTATTGCCGTGACGACTGTCGATAACCTTTACCGCTACCAGTATGCCGACGGCAAACGGCCGCTCGATTTCGCCGACCTGATCAGCGTTCACTTTTACAGTGGCCAGCGCGATCCCGAGGTAACAGTTCACGACCGCAACGCCATCCGTACCGGCGATGCCGGAGCCGGTGCCCCGACCTACCCCGAGGCGCTGCTGCAACTGCTCGACTGGCGCGACGACCATGCACCCGGCAAGCCGGTCTGGCTCACCGAAACCGGCAACGATGTCGGCGGCCCGATGGGTCTCGGCGAGTGGGAACAGGCCGCCAAGATTCCACGCGTAACCATGCTCGCGTTGTCCGCCGGGATCGAAAAAGTCTTCATCTACCGCGAAAAAGGCAGCAACCCCTCGCAACATGCCGGGGCTGGCCTGGTGCGCAACGACAACAGTTTCCGCCCCTCGTGGTTTACCTACGCCACCCTGATCCGACAGTTCCAGGGCGTAGCTCCGGGACGTGCCTGGCGTGTGCCACATGATGATCCCGCAGTCTGGATCTATGTCTGGCAACGTAATGGCGCCCCCCTTGTCACAGCCTGGACGATCGGCGAGACAGATGTCCGGCTCGGGCTGGATTTGGGCCAGTGCGAGGTGGTCGATGCTTTCGGTCATGCCACCTCGCAGAGTGCCGCCGACCTGCGGCTGGGTTACTATCCGCAGTATATCGGCAATATCGCCCGGCCTGAGGTGCTCGAGCCCCTGGTCGCCCAGGCTCGCGCTGCCGAGGCCGCCCGCCAGGCCAAACGCCGCGCCGATGCCGAACGTCGGACGTTGCTCTTCGATTTCGGCAGTCGCGATGTGCTCGGTACCCTGATGCTGGGCACCTTGCGCCGCTATACCGGCGTGCTGGCCGAAGATGTTTACGACGCCAACCGCGGCTGGGGCTTCCATCCACGTGCCGGGGCACACGACAACAGCGCCGGCTGGATTTCCGACCCGGTGCGCAAGGATTGTGTGCGGATTTACACCGACCTGCAGTTTCGCTTCCAGCTCGAACCCGGCCGCTATCGTCTGCAGGTGCTGGCACAGCCGCTGGGCAACGAGGGACAACTGACTATCGGCCCCGCCGCTGCGCCGCAGACTCTGGCCCTGCGCAAAGGTTCCGATCCGGCAGCCATTTCGATCACACTCACGGAGAAAACCGAGATCGTCATGACAGCAGGTTGCTATGCCGATCTGCATGCTATCGCGGTCATCGAAGAGTAAAGGTTACAATGAACCAGCGACATGACAATCTGGCAGCCAGGGAGCTGCACCTCGCCTGGTGGAAGCGCACCAACCAGCGTCCGGTCATCGGCATCTATGCCCCGCTACCGGTGCCCTTTGGCGGACTCGATATCGAGGTGCCACCCGATCAGATTGCCGAGCGAGCCCTGCGCAACGCCGAAGCGATGGCGATTTTCCGCGACGACAAACTGCGCGTCGTCACGATCAACTTTGCCACGGCGTTCGTTCCGGCTGTGGCCGGGGCGGGCTTCGAGTACGATCAGCATACCTCCTGGTCGGTGCCGATTGCCTCCTGTGCGGCCGATCTCAAAATTCAGCCGTTCGATCCCGCCCACCCCCTCTTCGAACAGTACCTGCGGCGGCTCGAACCGCTGCTGGAAAACTGGAGCTGGGAGACGTACCTGCCGGGGCATCTCGACTACCTCGGGCCGCTTGATGTCATCTCCGGCATGTTGGGCCCCGAAACTCTGGCCTTCGAGATGATGGACAACCCCGACGATGTCAGGGCACGGGCCCTCGAAGCGGCGGAGTTTCTGCGGGAGATGCTGGACTATGAGCTGCGGCTTTTCCGTCAGGCCGGCTTCGAAGATGGGCTGACCGACGGCTTTGCCACCTGGATGCCGGGGCGGGGTGTGCGCTTTTCCGAAGATGCCACGGCACTCGTCGGAGAAGCCCTCTACCGTGAGTGTTTCCTGGAGGCTGATACCGCCTGGGTGGCCGGGCTTGATAGTGCTTTCCTCCACATGCACTCAGGTGCCCTGGCCACCCTACCGGGTATTCTGGATGTCCATAATCTGAATGCGATCGAGCTGGGCAACGATCCCAACGGTCCGCCGATGGAAACGCTGGTGGCGGCTGTTCAGCAGATGCAGGCGGCGGGCAAATCGGTACAGCTTTCCAACTGGGAGCGTGACCTCACCGAGGCCGAACTCGACCTGATCTTCCAAACGCTGTCGCCCGCCGGACTCTGCATTACGCTGCAGGCTAGATCGCTGGAACAGGCGCGCGAACTCTATCGCCGCTATGCGACAGACTATTCCCAACCCTGACGAGGACTCTATCATGGTTGTCGATTTCACCAAAATGCACGGTGCCGGTAATGACTTCATTGTCATCAATGACCGTCGCCAGACCATCCCCTGGACCGATGTCCCGCTGATGGCCGCCATCGCGTCGCGTCGCAGCGGCATCGGTTGCGAGGGCATTATCCTGATTCAGCCGCCGCCGGACGACGGTGAAGCCGATTTCCGCATGCATTTTCTCAACCCCGATGGACATCCGGCCGACATGTGCGGCAACGGTGCCCGCTGTGCCGCTCTCTATGCCTGGCGCAACGGCCTGGCCGGTCGGCAGCAACTGATCAAAACCGGACAGGGCGAGGTACAGGCTGAAATCCTCGCCGCCGATCCGCCGGATGGTACAGTACGCATTACAACTCAGCTCCCGGCTCCGGCCGTCACCCGCGAAGTGGAGGCTGCCGGCGCAAACTGGACCTGTCACAGTCTCGATACGGGAGTGCCACATGCCGTGATTTTTGTCGATGATGCGGCAGCCGTCAATGTGCGCGAAGTCGGACGTGCCCTGCGCGAACATTCCACCTTTGCACCGGCTGGTACCAATGTCAACTTTGCTCAGGTGGAGGCCGACGGCCGTTTGCGCCTGCGCACCTATGAGCGTGGTGTCGAAGACGAGACCGGCGCCTGTGGCACCGGTGCCCTCGCCACCGCCCTCGCCGCCGAACAGGTGCTGCAATTGGAGTTGCCCCTGACTTTGCTGGTCACTTCCGGCGACACTCTGGTTGTCGGAGTCGAGTCGGATCCCGACGGTGGCAGAGTCCCGACACTGACCGGCCCCGCCCGTGAGGTCTATCAGGGGTCGATCGATCTCGCCTGGTTTGGTGCAGCGCAGCCATGAATCGACTGCTTGTCTGGGATCACGAATGCAGCCCCGAAGGTGAAGTCCGCCTGACCGACCGCCGCGCCTTGCATATCCGCACCGTCCTGCGGGCGGAGGTTGGCACGGAGCTGCGTGCCGGTTTCATCAATGGCCCGGCCGCCGTTGCCCGGATCACAGCTATCGGCGATAACTATTGCGACCTGGTACTGCGTCCCGATCCCGCCGCCTGTCTTCCCGCCGCCCCGACAGTCGATCTGCTGCTGGCCATGCCGCGTCCCAAATGTCTCAAGCGCATTCTGCCCCAACTGGCGACACTGGGCGTCCGGCGACTGTTTCTCACGGCAGCCAGACGGGTCGAGCGTTTTTATTTCGACACCCATCTGCTGCGTCCCGAAAACTATCTCCCGCTCGTGCTTGAGGGGCTCGAACAGGCGATGGATACACGTCTGCCGGAAATTAAGATCGTCCGACCTTTGCGCAATTTTCTGCGAGATGAGCTGGCACCTCAATATGCCCCCGGCCATAAGCTGCTGGCCCATCCGGGGCCGCGTTCGGCGGCGGAGTTGATCCCTCCCGCTGGCCAACCACTGCTAATTGCCGTCGGTCCCGAGGGCGGTTGGGTCAAGTATGAGCTGGGTCTGTTCGAGTCGCTCGGGTTCACCCGCTTTTCTCTGGGGCTGCGTCCCCTGCGCACCGATATGGCCTGTGTGGCCCTCTTGAGCCTGGCGGACTTTTTACGACATCCGACCGAATGTGCCAGTGCCGCCGGTGCTTCAGGCAAAGAGCAGCCAGCCGCCAAGTCCGAAAATGGCCAGATCCACCAGCACGTGGCTGATGTAGCCCGGCCAGATTGAGCCGTAGCGCAGGTACATGGCCGACCAGATCAGACCGCCCATAAAAACCCCCAGCGAACAGATGACGACAGCGGTCGTCTCGAAATAAACCGCCATGGCGATAATGTGGTGCAGTGTGAAGCAGAGTGCCGACACTGCCACCGCCAGCGGTCGGCTCCAGATGCTGGCGGCCTGTCTGACGCAGAACCAGCGCCAGACATATTCCTCCAGCGCCGAGTTGACCGTAATCCAGTAAGTCGCCGCCAGCAGATAACGCCAGCGCACACCCAGCCCCGCCTTGTGCAACTGATCGACCAGCCATGCATGATCGATAAACTTTTGACCGACTGAAAAGTAGAGCCCCAGAATCACGCCAGAAATCAGCAGACCCGAGACAATCCCCGCCAGCCAGCCGCCCCGCCGTACGGGAGACCAGCTTACAGGTTCGCGGTCGATCAGCTTCAGCCAGAGCAGCGGCAGGGCCAGCAACCAGATTTTGCAGAAGCCGAAGAGCAGGCGACCGGCCGTCGTATCCGGCAGAGCCCACATGCCAAAAAAAA
>CAZMGQ010000022.1:0-12630 GCA_964565855.1 uncultured Lentisphaerales bacterium
GTTGGCTGCCCTCCTGGGTGGCTGGGGATCCAAGTATGTGCCGAGCCACACCGTCCTGCTGGTTTTTGCCATCCTGATGCTGGTGGCGCTGATTCTGCTGGCCGGATTCCCGCGGCACAATCCCGACCCGGGGATCGATGCCAGCAGGATTCCGATTCAGCCGCTACTGGCGGGCGCAATCGGTATCGGGGTCGGCATAGCCTCCGGCATGGCAGGGGCGGGCGGGGGTTTCCTGATGGTGCCGCTGCTGCTGGTAGTGCTGCGCCTGCCGCTCAAAATCACCATCGGTACCAGTCTCGGCATCGTTTTCTTCGGCTCACTGGCCGGGGCAATCGGCAAGATCGCCAGCGGCCAGGTTGAGTGGGCTTTTCTCCTGCCGGTCCTGGTGGGTTCGATTCCGGCGGCACGACTCGGCGCACGGCTGAGCCGGGTGCTGTCGGCCCGAGTGCTCCACTGGCTGTTGTTGCTCACGGTAGGGTTGAGCCTGGTGCAGGCGGTCGGAAAATATGTCAAAGTCAGGCAGGTGTATCATGCAGCGGAAACAGGGCAATCAGATACCATCGACTGAACAACAATTTGCAGACCTGATGGAAGCCTTGAAGCTCCTCGGGCTGGCGATCGCCCGGGCGGCCGTGTACGGGTCCAGACATCCGGCGGCGGAGGAAGCCGCCAGCACCGCTTTTGACGCGCTCGATCTGGTGCTGTGGAAAAGAAAGAGGCCGCTCGAGCTTTCCACCGAAGCAGGCGAACTTCTGATCGATGGCGAATCAGCCAGCTCGGAACCGGCACTCGCCGGGCTGCTGGCACCGCAGTTAGCGCGACACGGGCGACTGGTGCTGGTTCTGTCGCCACCGCTACAGCGGCAGGAGCTGCTGGAACTGATCGGACTGCTGGCACAACCGCCTCCCTCGCAATTCGAGCCGCGGACTTCAATGGCCGAGCGGATGGCGGCCGCCGGCTGGAAGACAATCAAGCCCGTCAAGGGACATTATGCGCGGGTTACCGGTGAAGAAGCTCCAAAAACAGACCGCAAAACAAAGACCGCTCCCGCACCGGACAGCCCGAAGCAGGACAGGAGCGGTACGCCCGCAGGCGGCGGGCCAAAGGTCATGGACTTGACGGGTGCACTTGCGGCTGATCTTGGCACCAGCCTCTGGAATGGCTCCGGATCAGATCAGGCTCACCACGACCGGCTCAATCACCTGAACGACCGACTCAAACGGGCGGTAGCCTTGCTCAATGAAGACAACTCAACTGCACCGGATGCAGGCCGCTTGCTGATCCAGGAACTGCTGCTGGATATGCAGCAGGTAATGTTGACCGTTGGCGCCCGCATAACCAGTCTCGCTGCCGATGCTGCGGCCGACCGCCCCGTCGTCAGGGACATCGAATATGAAGCCATCGGACGCGGCATCAAACTGCGGACAACGCGCGAAGAACTGCTGGCGCAACTGGCCGAACTGCATCAGGAACTACTGCAGCCATTGACGGTAGTTTCCGGTGCTCTGGAAACCATTCTCGGCGGGCTTATGGGCGAAGTCACACCGCCGCAACAATCTCTACTGCAACTGGCTTTCGACAGTGTAACTGCTGTAAGTGAAATCGCCAACCGCGTCACGGAGCTTGTGGGCTACCCCGAAGGCCTGACGCCACAGCCGCAGATTGCCGATCGTGAAGTTCAGCCCTGACCGAAACGGCGGGCCAGCTCACTGTACGAGGTAAAAATCATGGTCGGCCGCCCGCGCGGACAGGTATAGGGCATCTGACACGCCGTCAGATCACGGATCAGCCCCTCCAACTCCGTATCGCGCAAGCGGCTGCGTCCACTGATGGCACCGAGCGAAGCCGCCCTGGCAATCGCCTCTTCGCGCCAACGCTCCCGACCACGTCGCGGTCCGGCTTCTTCGAGCGCTTTGGCAATGTCTATCAACAGGGGACGGCAGGGCACCTCCCCCAGTACGCTGGGCAGGGCATCTATCATGAAGGCATCGGCGTCGAGCGCCGCTACGCCGAAGCCCATGTTTTTGAAAATCTCGAGTTGGTTCCGCACACGTAGCGCGTCGCTGGCAGGCAGCTCGACTGTCTGGGGCAGCAGCAGACGCTGTGAAGCGATCGGAGTGGCGCGGTCCTGTTGCAACAGATGTTCATAGAGTATGCGGGCATGAGCCGCCGGTGGATCCAGCACGACATAACCACTGTCGGTTTCGAGCAGCGCATACCGTTCCCCAAGACGCCCGATCAGGCGACACCAGACCCAGGGTGCTCCCGTGCTGGCACGGATCACGCCTGCCTCGGGCGGCAATGCAGCCTTGCCGCCGCTTATGCCAGCCTCGGGCGGCAACTGGTGCAACGGCACCGCCGGAGCCAGAGGATCGGGGCGAGACGGGGGAAAAGGGAGCCTTTGCAGGGGATCAAGACGCGGCGCAGTCGCAGCCAGAGCGCCGCTGCCCGTTGTAATGTCTCCCCTACTCCCCGTAGCTGCCTGGTCAGCGGATGGAGAATCCGGCAGACCCGCTGCTGGAGCCGCATCTGGCGACAGCCGGCCCAATGCCCTGGCAACGGCTCCGATAACGGCGTCGCGCACTTCGGCCGGTCGCCGGAAGCGTACTTCGCGCTTGGTGGGATGCACATTTACATCAACCTGTTCGGCTGGCAGATCTATAAAGAGAAAAACGATTGGCTTGCGGTCACCTTCAAGCGTGGGGTAAGCCTCGCGCAAAGCATGGTAGAGAATCGGCGCCATTGCAGGACGCCGGTTTATGAAAATATACTGCTCGGCCCGGTCGGCCCTCGTCCAACTGGGCAGCGAAACAAAGCCACCGACCCTCACCTCCCCCAGCCTGCCCTCAACCGGCCGCAGATGAGGCAGCATTTCGGCGCCATAAAGATCGCGCAACCGATCGATAAAGTTTGCGCTGGGCGGCAGTCGGTGCAGTTCATGGCCATCGGCCCGCAGCGAAAGGGCCAGATCGTGATGTGCCAGTGCCTGGACGATAAAGGCGTTGCGGATCTGGGTCTGCTCGGTCTGGTAAGTTCGCAGAAACTTGCGCCGCGCCGGCAGGTTGAAAAAGAGGTCACGCACCTCAATGGTTGTCCCTACCGGACAGCCACAGTCGCGCACATCGTGCAGACTGCCGCCGATTACCTCCAGCTCGCTGCCGACATCGCTGGTGGCGGGCCTTGTTCGCAGGGTGAAACGTGCGACTGCCGCAATCGAAGCCAGAGCCTCGCCCCGGAAGCCCATCGTTTCGATATGCTCGATATCCTCCGCTGTCCTGATTTTGCTCGTTGCCTGACGTTCAATCGCCATCAGGGCATCGTCGCGGTTCATACCGCAACCATCATCGGCGACAGATACCAGCTTGCGCCCGCCGGCTGTCACGGCAACATCAATCCGCGTCGCCCCGGCATCGATCGAGTTCTCCATCAGCTCCTTGACTATCGAAGCCGGACGCTCGACCACCTCACCTGCGGCGATCTGATTCGCCACGTGGATCGGCAACATACGGATGCGGGAAGCTGGAGCAATTGGTTCTGTCATGATCAAAAAAACAGGAAATCGGCGGACGCCATTTCTCGCCTCAGACTTTAGCCTATCCCCTCCTCTACTGCCAGCAATTCTAATTTTAGCCGGGCAGGACGACGACCGCCTGGCCTGTCGCGCCGTGGTCTTGGCGAAGGCGGGCGCGCCGCCAAAAAGAAAACTTATCGATTAAGTTCATTTTACAGCAGTAAGGTTTAGTCGCCATGTTGCGATTTTGCTTTCAAGATTCCCTGTGCAATCTGTTGAGCCTCATCTGCTGTTGTCCGAATCGGCATCATGACATACGGAATATCTAACGGCGCCAGAATTTCTGCCGACCCTTTAAGAACCCCGTCAATAAAGAAACCTACACGTTTGCCGACGTGCTGTCGTGTCGCTTCACTGACCTTCTTCCTGCCCTCAGGCGTAAGGTGAAGTTTGACCTGATAGAAATCGTCGTACAAAAGCACAGCCTCTGCATGTACAACCTGTATGTTGTCCAGCAGAACAGTTTCGCGGATATCTGCCCCATCCATCACATGTGCGGCAAGTGCGAGAGGCTCCACCATTGAGGGATCCATTGGCGACGGGGAGTCAAACAAGAACTCCTGTCGAACTTGAAACTTAAATGGCAGCAGTGCCAAAACCCAGACGCCAATGACCACTGCCAGATGCACGGTACGTACCTTGTGCATAATCAGGAGAGCGAGCAGAACCCCTACACCACACGCAATGACGGATTCATATCCCCGTATGATCCCCACCAGATCATGCGCGAAAGCCAGCGGGATGCGACTCAATTGAATTACGCTGACGCTTGCCACTGCCGAGAGCAGACGAAAAAACACAATGCTCAGGCCAATCAGCAGCGCAGCTTCTTTACGGTTGTATTTCATTTTCACTCCAATTTCAACGTCAAGGCGCACCAATGGTGCGATCAACGCGTTCCGTACCACCGCTTATTAGTCGTTTTGTGTGTTGGACCACATAAGCATCCAGGAGATTACGAATCATCTTCTGGCAAGTAGTTTTATGCAGTTCGGCTTGTTCTCCGTGCATTTTTTATCTCCCCACCCAATAATCCGGTCGTCTATGTAAATGCATTGTTGCCAGTATTATTATGGCATCGACATCAATCCGATATATAAGAGCATAAGGAAACTGCTGCACAAGGCAGCGCCTTATATCAGCACTGATAACGGGATATCGCTGTGGGCTTGTGCGTATGCCTTCAAGCGCCTCATCAATCTTGTCCAGGAACTGACCGCCTAGTCCTGCTGCTTGAAGTTCATAAAAGTGAGCCGCATCAAGCAGCTCCAGTTCAGCGGGACGCAAAAAGCGAATAAGGTTCATTGGATTGCAGTCCGTGCATCACGCATGACATCTTCCGCGGGTCTGGCGGAAACTTTGCCAACCTTATATTCACTGTAACGCCGATTCGCCTCATTCACCCACAGCTCCTCGTTTTGCTTATCTGTAAGCGAATCAAGGCTGGCGATCAGGTTTACAGCAAGCTCCGCCCTCTCGGCAGGAGTTAGTTTCAACGCCAGGGCTTCGCATTCTATCAGTTGTGGCGACATTGACTTCTCCCTTTCTTACTGAATGGTCCATGCATACGCTTTTACAACAAAAGCCATGCTCTGTTCGCAAGTGTTTAATTTTACTGAAAAGCACAGGAATAACAAAGCGTAAAGCAATTGTCCTTATTTTGACGCTTTCGACGACCTGTCCGCAGGGAGCTAATACTGTCTGCGGTGTTGTTGGGAACTTTCTCGTTCAACTTCTCAAGCTCTCCGTATTCCTCCTCCTGTATCATCAAATATTTCAATTTCACGGCACAGTTCTGTGATCGAGATCACCTCGGCCTCCCTGGTCAACCAGAATCGTTCTTTTCCACCATAAACCACAAACTGCCGCTCAGGCTTGATCAGTTCACAGGCGCGGTGGTAGCCAGCTTCCAATTTGGGTGCGGGATGATAACCGCAAAATCATGTGTGCAATTATGGAACACAATTCCAGATTTGCAAGCCTGCAAGTCGTAGCATAGCAAACAGTCGGCATCACCAGATCTCCCCTCGTTCCTGCACCCCTCCGAATACCCGTATTCGTTCCCGACCTCGTTCACGTTCACGAAACTGGTATCCACGCTCGAACATCCGCGCTAGCATCGCCACACGCAAGGCATCCAGCTTCTCGTAGTCGAGTTCCAAACTCATCCTCGGGCACGGGAACGTGAAACGACTACGCTGTGAACGTGACGTTCTCCTTAAGCATCCTCAAGGTGTACGAATGTGCATAGCGCGTTCTCTGTCGCCGGCACTGTGTTTGCTCAACTTTTCTACTGCTGAAGATTAATTATCATGCCGTCAAAAGCGATAATGACTTTGTCCCCCAAAATGTCTTGCGCCTTTAGCAATTGACCCTCGGGGTCTTGCAGGATTGCCCTGCCATGATGGATGAACACCAGTTTGCCGAAGTTTTTTCCGGAGGTCTTCAAGTACCGGCAAACCTCATCCACCCTGTGGTGCCCTGTCTCCATCAACAGTAAATCAGTACCGTCAATTAACGTTTCGATATCCCGGATGCTTTTGACATCGCCTGAATATACGATTACTTTGCCGCCGGCCTCGATACGGAACGAATAAGACCTGAAGGGCTCTGATGTCCCTAAATGGGCGTTGTGCTGCGCAATTACCCGTAGCCCTTTCTGGTCATAAACCACTCCATCTCCGCATGACATGGGCATCAAGGCAAAGACGGGGTTGAATCCGCCCTCGGCACCTCGAAGCATTGCAAGTATGCCTTCATAGACAGTCATATCAGGGATAAATATGTTGATTTTACGGTCCGTCAACTTGCTTCTGGCTTGCTCTGAGACCAGCGTCAATTTTCTGAGGGTCCACAAAAGGTTGGGAAGTCCGCCAATATGATCCATGTGGGTGTGAGAAATAAAAATGCCCTCTGTTGACGCCAGGTCCATCCCTGCAATATGCGCGTTGTACGAACACGTTTCACCGGCATCAAACCAGAATAAGCGCTGATCGTAATCGATGGCTAATGCAGTATGGTGCCGTCCCGGTATAGGTTCCGCCCCACCACACGTGCCAAGGATGTGAAGTGTTATCGTTTTACTCATGTTTTGAATGCCTCATGTCGAACGTCAATGTGCAAGGCGTTGTTGTCATTCCTTAGACATCCGGGACTATGGCTTCGTGTTTTCTGAGTAGCGTCCGTATATCTTTCAGAGGCACCTTGAGAGGTGATGTGTTGCGTTCTGCGGCCAGTGCGGCAGTTGCTCCTGCTACCTGGCCCATTGCCATGCAGGAGGCCTGCACACGAAGTCCCGAGTTTGCCAGTCGGTCACTGGATACGCTGCGTCCTGCCACAATGATGTTGCGGCTTCCCTTCGGCACGAGTGCACTCAGCGGGATTGTCGGTACAGTTCCCGGTTTCAGAGGCTGGGGTTTCACGCCGGCTTTCGTGTGTAAGTCAACCGGGTAGAAGGCATAGCACAGCGCATCGTCAAACACGCGTCCTGAGGTATAATCGTCCACGGTGATTATAGTTTCGCCAACAATTCGGTAGCTCTCCCGGAAACTGGCCTCGGGCTGCATATGCAATAATCGTTTCCCGGATGAACGTATTACTCCAAGCAGTGCTTTGCGGCCATTCAGGTTTGCGGCTGTTACCGTGCGGGAGTTCGTTGATTCGCCGCCGTGGATGTAAATGGCATCTGTTACACCTTCACGCCCGGCCTGATAGGGCCTGCCCAGGCAGAACAGCATGGATCCAGGCTGAGTCTCCTCTTCGCGCAGCCGTGGCAGATTCAACATCCCGACCACCTCTGCACCACCGGTACAGTCAATGATCTGTTTGCACAGAACCCGCCGGCATGTTCCGAAGCCAACACACTCGACCTGCCAGCCGTCTGGTTTTCTGTCAACTGCATACGGAAACTCGTAGTATGCAATTTCAACACCAGCCTGCTCGCATTTTTCTTCTGCCAGTATGGAGTAGAGAAACTGGTTGACCTTGACCTGATTCATCGAATGGTGCTGCGGCACTTTCGAAAAGTCAGGCAGAACACCTTCGTCCAGTTCCACGCTTTCTCTGACCAATTCCCAACCGATGCCTGCGATGATCTGTTTGCCCCAGGCATCGAACAGACCGGGGAAGGCGACGCCACCGGTGGTCGTGGTGCCGCCCAATCGGGAGCCCCGTTCTATCAGGAGGGTTTTTGCTCCTGCCCGGGCTGCCTGCAGGGCTGCAATGGTTCCCGCCGTCCCGCCGCCGACGACCAGCACATCCGCCTGTGATGTAACGTGGTCGCCAAATTTGCCGGTTTGCTTAACATTAGCGGCCACCTGCGTTTCCGATATCATGCCGGGGGATGCGGCCCCTACCTCCCCGGCAGCAGAGCACTGGACGAATCCGCGTCTATCCCTGGAGTTGTCTTTCATGTTGTCTTTCCCCTACCTTAAATATTGTCTGTAAATACGGTTACCGTCTGATTGTTGTGGGCAGAAAAACTGCCATCAGGCTGCCGATCGTGAAGAAGATGAGGCCAAAGCCGGGCAGGAAGAATGACTGTCCCTTTATCCCCGGTTCAAGGAGACATTCTTCCGGATTACCGGACATGTAATATACCGTCACGTCTTTACCTTCCGGGTAACGGTTGACTATCCGTCTGGCATGAGACGGATTGCTGGCACCGTAATCCCCATACGCAACACGATTGCCATTGAAGGTAGTTCCCTCAACGGTAAACTCATACAGTATCCCGGCGTGGTAGGTCGTGCTCCTGTTTTTTCCGCCACTGTGGCGACGCTCCACCGAAGACTCAACAATCGAACCCTGCGTGGATGGCCAGTCCACGCTGTCCTTTGCCCTGATAAGCCCCCTTATTCCAAAGAAGCCGGTGCCTGCTCCGACTGCCACAAAAAGCAAGGGAAATATACGGGAAAAGAAAAAGTTCATTCCCGGCGACATCTGGTTCGATGCTGATGGCGATACACTCATTTATCTCCCCCAAAAAACGTGGAGATATGATACACCGCCTACGGTTCTCGCTCAACACCCGACGGTTTCCCGAGGCTGCCATAGCTGACTTGTTCCACCATTTCTTCAAAGGTGTTACGGGGAACCTCCATGTATCCGCTCCATCCGGGAGCCTTTCGCTGGAAGATGACGACTTCGTGACCTTTTATAGAGCCAAGATACACGGTTACAGTTTCTGCCCCTGTCTTTTCTCCGACCTGTCCAAGGTTCACGATGAAGCGGATGCCCAAAAGTCGCGAAATGAACCTGGTAAAAACAGACGGCAGAACCCGGCCGCCTTTTTTAGCGGAGATCGCTTCTTGCAGGGAGCGAAGCTCTTTCTCGTCCTTCATTCGCCATTCAAATGAAAACCAGTGCCGGTTTAAAAAGCCTGTTCGACGGATCTGCAGCTTTAAAATATGGCCAATCAGCTCCCATCGCAATCGATAGGACACACGGCCAATCTGTCCTTCAATCTCATTCATTTTTTAGCAGACCAGTGTTATTACTTTTGGTTCACTAGCCAATTGGGCACCCGACCCTTAAATGCCGCATAACCGCAGAGAATGCCAAGCCATATTTGACCGAGTAGGAATACGTATGAAGCAACTTTGCTGGAATCAGCAAGCACAGACCAGATGGATACGGCAATTCCGTATAATGCCCCGACAAACAAAACGCCGGATAAACATCTGAATATCACTCGTACTTTTGGTGCTTCAGTATTCATTACTTTTCTCCGGGCATTAGCCGCTACTGATGCGTATTCGCGTTCGGTATGCGGCCTTATTCTGCCAACGATCAGAGCTTTTCAACCAACCGTCCGTTTATGAATTTGTGCAGGATGCTTGAGATCATGGTTTGATACGGCAGACCTTCATGCATAGCAGCCTTTTGCAGCCGGACGAGGTCACGTTCTGTTATTCGGATATTGACACGTTTACTCTTCCGAAGAGTTGCCCGCGCCGCCTCGCGATAGCGCGCTGACTGGCGGGGAAAATCGGGGATACTTTCCCAATTGTCGTTCTCGACGGACTTCAAAAGATCGGCTTCATCCTTCGTCAGTTTCATGTTTCTTTCCTCCCAAATAGTGCTTCGTCATCTTGCGACTGGTAGGCGAATGATTTAGCATTCAACTCAAGTGGTGTTTCCGTTTGTTAAGGTGTCAGGCTTGCTTCCAGCCTTTCTGCTATCCACACTTTGATGATTGCCTGCCTGGGCACACCAAGCCGGGCCGCCTCTTTATCCAGAGAACGCACCATCCATTCGGGAAAATCGACATTAACACGCCTTTGCTTTATTCCCGGACGTTCTGCCCTGGAAAAATCCAATGCACTGGTGATATCCTCACCTGCATCAAATTTTTTATCAAACTCTTCAGTTTTCATAAGCATCTGACTCCTCGTTCCGCGAACGGCGAACCGAGACTATTCTCGTATTCTCTCCCCGCATGGTAAAAATGGCTGACCAGTGTTTGCGATCAATCTTGCCAATCAACAAGAATCGCGCCTCCCCCTGTGTTCGTGCTGGCACTACAAGCCTGTTGGGATCATCCCAAAGTCTTTGCGCTTCAACAAAATCGATTCCGTGCTTTTCGAGATTGCTGGCACTTTTTGCTGGATCGAACTCAAAACTCATAACCCCTGTTATATACCAACCATATACCAAGCAGCAACCTAAATGTGCATGCTCATTCATTCAACGGCTCTGGTGAGAATCGGCGAGCTTGTGAGCCGTAAGTTCCCTCCGCCTGTCACCAGGCGATGTGGAAAACTCAACAACCAGAAGACGAAGGCGATTGCTGCAAACGCAAACACTCCGCCTGTACTCCATGCAATCCATTTCAGTCGTGCTTTCATCTTCCTTTGAAGACGATTGTTTCTCCGGTGTCTTTGAAAACACATACATCGAAGCGTTGCGGATACCCCCTGAACGCCACCGCCTTCTTGAGTCGATATGAAGCCCGGACAACATTCTTTCCGTCAATCTGCTCTTCCGACATAGATGTCTCCCAGATGTCGGTCTATCGATTGATCCAATAATCCGGTTTTTGCTTCAGGTGCATGACTGCGGCAACAAAGATCGTATCTTTGGAAATTCGATAGATGATTCCATAAGGAAATCGGGAGACAAGACGCCGTCGATAGTCTCCCCGTATGATCCGCGATGCAAACGGAAACAACTTGATTTCAGACACGCTTTCTTTGATTTTCTGCAAAAACGCCTTGCCGAGGCCTTCGGCTGCCCTTTCATAATACCGGGCAGCATTGGAAACCTCCCTTGTGGCATCAGATGAAAATCTTACTTCCACTCCAGGAGTTTTCCTATTTCCTTAAAGAAGGCATCTTCATCCATTCCTGCATCTTCCCCGGATAGATACGCATTAAATCGTTCTTCCGCTATCGTCAGCCAGGCTTCGTCCACATCAGTCAAATCCTGATTGTGTACGCTTTCAAAAATCCTGCAGGCAAGCTGCTCCCTTTCCGCAGTCGGTAGCCGACGGGCTTCTGCTTCAAGCTCTTGTAAGGGCATAGGGCTCATGCTGGATCTCCTGTTCTGATTTCGTAGTCATATCGTACCATTTCCCGTTTTCTTCCACAAGCGCGGACAGAGAGTCAAAAAATTGCAAAAGATTTTGCTCTGTTATGCGCAAGTTCTGGCAATTGCGGTTCGTCCGCCTTCGCCAAGGCTACGGCGCGACACGCGGGGACGCTCACCCTCCATGAAATGTTCACCCGACGGTTGATATTCAAAAATGGAGGGCGAATGTCCCCATGAGCCGTTAGAGCAAAGGGAGTCGATGTTTAAGAAAAAAGAAAGTTTTAACTCTCGCAGTTTTGGGACTTACTCTGCTCATTGAGTAAAAACACTCGGTGCCATGAGTAAATCCAATAAAATCTTTAATCGTAAACAGGCGCAGGCAATGTAGACTGCTTTGCAGAGCCATTAGTCGACAGTTTGCAGGGCAAAATTGTGCCTCACGTCTTCTCCTGCTTTAATGGCAGCAGCACATCGGGTGACGCAATCCAAACGGCCAGATAAGGCTGCTCCGCGCCCTTCTTCCAGAGGGTCAGCAAGAAAGGCCTGTCGAAAAGAAACCTTCGCGGTTTCGACGAACCTCCGGCGAAAGCACCGTAGGCAGTGCTGCGAACGGTCGCTCCCGACTCGTCCATCTTGAACACGACATCCTGATAAACCTGGTGCAGCCACACCTCCTCAAACCCCGGGTTTGCAAATAGACGGTTGCACAGTTGCGGGAAGCTCCTCTGAACATTCAGGTCAACCACGGGAATCGCAAGGAAATCCCCTTGCGATAGCCTGTTCAAATAGAACTCCTTCTTGCCATTCACCTCCAGCTCAGTAAATCCCCTGCGCTCAGCTTCGAGATACTTCCGCATCGTCTCCACCCCGGCAGCGAGACTCTGCGGTTGCGGGATTTTGGCCAGCACGATGAACTCATCCTTAACTCGTGACAACAGGCGAACGACAAAATCGTCCTCACCTGAGTAGTGCAGAATTTCAACTTGAGAGGCAAAATCATCCGCCGTGCTCTGTGGCGTACCGAAGAAATGTACAGAATGAGTCTTCTCGCCGATGCGGAAGTCAAGTGGAAGCGTTTCGGAGCGAGCGAACTTTTTCGGAAAAGGGAGCGTTCTGCAGAGATAGGAATATGTCACGATAACCGTTCGGTTGTCCGACAGAATGGCTGGCAGTTCGGGTGCCTCAGCACCGAACTTTTCTCGTAAGACTTCCTCCAGCTTGGTTACGATGCCCCGATCGGCATATCCTGCCATGGCAACGTGAGCTTGTTCCGGCACGACACCAGTTGGGCAACTGGCTTCGTTAAGCTTTGCTGCCAAGTCATCCTGCTTCTGCATTCGGATCGGACCGCCTACAACTCCCTTGAGTTCATCCCACGCCATTTGAAGCGTGGGACAATAGACAACGCTGTTTGTCGTATTGAGTTCTGTATCAAGTGTGGGTGCGATCTCCGGCATCCCGCAACAGACCCTTCCCGACAGGACAAGTGCAAAAATGAAAAACAGACTACGAGCTGAACTTCTCATCAT
>CAZMGQ010000023.1:0-969 GCA_964565855.1 uncultured Lentisphaerales bacterium
CCCGGTCGTCCTGCAGCGGAGCGAGGGTAACAGTATTTTTGCCGCTGCCTTCGCCGGTAATACGGATGTGGGGAGTCCGTTGGGCAGGTGAATCGATGGTGGTCAGAAACAGTATCGCGAGGGCTGAAATTACAGTAATGAAACGTGACATGGATCTCTTCTATATTATGGTGTGGCGGCACGGTGGGGTTCGTCGAGACAGGCTCCGGGGGTCATGACATGGCAGTTGAGGCTGTGTCGCACCATGGCGAGGTGCGGGCTGTCCGGCAGGGTTCGGGTGTTTTCAGACGTCAGTTCGCCGATTGTATGCAGTCCGGCAGTACGGTTGACACAGAGGACGTGCGAGGCATGGGCTGTGACAACCGAGAGGTTGTGCGAAACGACGACGACCGTGGCCTCCTGATTAAGCTCACGCAACAGGGTATAGATGCCCTGTTCGGTGGTGGTATCGACGTTGGCGGTGGGTTCGTCGAAGAGCAGCAGACCCGGATCCGACACCAGCGCCTGGGCGATCAGCACCCGCTGACGCTGACCGCCGGAAAGGGCGGCGAAGTGGCGGTTGGCAAACCCGGACAGGCCGACCCGTTCGAGGGCCCGGCCGGCGGTGATCCGTTCGGCGGCGGTAAAGCGTCCGATCCGGCGGGCGGCGGCCCGACCGACGAGCACGGCATCGCGCACGGAAATCGGGAAGGAGGGGTCGAAGAGCAGATGCTGCGGTACATAGCCGATGCGCCGCAGGGCACCAGTCGGAGGCTGACCGAAGACCTTCACCTGGCCGAAGCGGGGCGTGAGGGCACCCATGATGAGACGCAGCAGGGTGGTTTTGCCGCCGCCGTTGGGTCCGACCACGGCCACAAAGGCCCGTTCCGGCACCTCGAACGAGACGTTATGCAGCACCTCCTGTTCGCCATAGCGGAAACAGACATCGGCAACAGAAATGGCGACAGGCTGTGACATCAGAACTGGTGC
>CAZMGQ010000023.1:979-12609 GCA_964565855.1 uncultured Lentisphaerales bacterium
TGGAGTGCAGATAGCGGATGAACCAGGGGTGGACGGGCATTTCGCGGCCAGTTTGGTCGCTACCTCCACCCAGAGGCCTGTAATGGACTATTTCGCCATTTTCGTCGCGCTCAGGATCGGGGTCGCGCCAGACCTCGACGATCGCATGGGCTGTCGAGAGGGTGGTACCTTCGCCGGCATCGGAAAAGCCGAATTTGGGGGTAAAAGCGTCAGCGCGCAGGATGATGGTGAACATCTGCTGCCGGGTGGTGAAGAGCTCGACCGAGTTGCGGATGATGGCTTCGCGCTCGAAATCACAGCTTGGGGCTGTATTGGCCTTATGCGCATCCATCCACTCCATCAGCTTGCGGTCGAGTCGTTTGCCGGTATCGGGCGAGCGGCGCGGATAGCCGCCTCCCACAACAGGTACCCGGCCCAGAATGGAGAGGTCGTAGATCATGCCCTCGCGGTTGTAGCCGACATTGATATGGTCATTTTTTTCTTCGTCGCAGCTACTGTCCCAGCCCAGCACATCATCGACAAAGGTTTTAGCCAGTTTTTCGGCCACCGTCCAGGGGATGGGGTTCATCGTATAGCCCGCCTTGCCATACTCGTTGAGTGGCAAGCCGGCAAAGGCGGCCGTCAGGGGATGGTAGTTGAGTTCGGTATCGGTACTGGCGCTGCTGCCTGAGCCAGAGAGCTTGAAGGGCGGGTTGAGGTTGAGGCGGCCGTTGAGCTTGCAGGTTCGCCAGGCACCCTTGCTGACACCGCGCGGCCGATGAATGGTGAAGTAATCGAGCACGTTGTGATTGGGCACGACAACGCTGCTGTCGGACGGATGCAGCCCGTCGAGGAGTGAGATTGTCCGTAACGGGGCAATGACGAGATTGCCCAGCTCGCCGACCGACTCGGGGTAGTCGTTGCGGATCATGGTCAGCCCGCGATTCTCCCGGGCGGGGTCGCGCCGGTTGAGGGGACTGTTGCCCTGGGAATTGGAGGGGTCGAAGTAGAGCGTATCCGACCAGTCGGTCCACTCGAGGCCGATAACGTGGGGAGTACTGCGGCCGCAATGGGTAAGAGAGGTAGCCTTGGTGAGCAGGAAGTCGGTGAAGGGGCTGACATAGTTTGACTGGCGGGGAAATCCGTCGTTGTCGTTCCGTATGGGGCGGGGATCGAGCGAATCGAGCCAGGTAATCAGCGCCGGATCCATATCGGAAGCATACGACTGCAGCTCGCGGGCCCGGTCGCGCGTCATCCAGATCATGGCATGGGTGCTGTCCTTGAGGTAGTTGGAGGTCAGCGAGGCAAAGCGCGGATCGGCCGCATAGGCCCAGCCGACATAATTGAGGCCACCATCGGCCAGACGCTCACGACTCAGGTAAATGCTGACATAAAAGCGCACATTACGGTTTTGCAGGGTCTGGCTGGGAATCAGTTGAATCTGGTCGTTGCCCAGCTCGACGACTGCATTCAGCTCCACCTTGATTTCGATTTCGTCGGGCAGATCCTCATTGTTTTCGACCGGCACGGTGAATTCGAGAGCCGGCACCGGCAATGAATGGTCGACAAAGCGGTTGGGAGAGGCAGACGACCCGGGATTATGTGTGCCGTTGAAAATAATGCTGTTCTGCCAGTTACCGATTGCCTGAGTCAACTCACCGGCATAGGGTGAGCCGGCAACAGCATTCAGGACCCGCTGGTCCATTTCCACACTGGCGGCGTAAAAACCGACGGTGAAGTCCTTGCGGCTGGCTTCGGGCACGATGCGGTTGAGAAAAACGGTCACACCGAAGAAGCTGAGGGGCGGAAACTTGTGTTTGATGGCGATCACCGGCATATCTTCGTCGTCGTTGGCATGGACGTTGGAAGTGGAATAGGTGCCTGTTTCGCGCATCATGAGAAACTGGCTGAACAGGGGGACCGGCTCGGTGACAGGCAAATCAGACCAGTGAAGGCCGTAGATCTGGGCATAGTCGATATTTTTGGAAGCATTGCGGCCGGGGAGAATATCGTCGTCGAGATAGTCGAGCAGGCCCACGGCGGCCACGATGCTCTGATCAATGTAACCGTTGGCATTGGCGGGGCTGGGACATTTGTTCGGCTGGGCAGTACCGGGCCGGGAGGCGGCCGGCAGATTGTTGTGGGCTTTTCTGGCTCCTTCGAAAGACCGGTCGAACGCTGCCCTGAGCACCGATGCCGTGGCGACGTTGAAGGCATCCGGCAGGTCGCGTGAGATGTGGAACTTGGGCGCCCGTCTGGCGTAGGAGCCGGACTCGCCGCTCTGGTGCGGGCCCCAGGATTCGAGGGCAAAGGAAGTGAGGGCAAAGCTGTTGGTGGCGCCTTTGGCACTCCAGTCGACATTGATGCTGCCGCCCGAGGGGTTGATTTCTCCGTTGGGCCACTTTTTGGCGGCCAGCCGATAGAGTTCGGCCATGCTCTCGTAGCGGCCATGTCCGCTGGGACCGGGAGCATCGCGTTTCTGGGCAAAGCTTTCGGCTTCGCTCTGGGCCTGGAATTCGGACAGGCCGCCATCCTGCTCCCAGAGGCGGATTTCGGCGGCGCGGGTGCCGTAGAGGCGATTTGTTGTCAGATTCCCGACAAGGTTGGCATCCAGATAGCCGGTATCGTTGAGGATGATATAGGAATAGCGACCGGCAACAACGTCATGTTCGGAATCGGCCGAGGTGCCGGCTGTGACTGCCAACCAGCCCGGTTTGACCCGTTTGGCGGCCAGGAGCTTGTCGAGCGGCAGGTACTGGGCGGCTTCGTAGGAGAGAACGTTGGCGGTCCGGTGTTCGGCATCAGTAAAGCGATTGGTCGAGCCATAGGCCATCCAGGCCGGGGCGGCATCTTCGCCCAGTTCGGCATTCAGATCGGCCATGGCACGGGTGATGGCGGTATCGAGCATCTGGCGGGCTATGACTGAGTGGCGCAGATTGGATGAGCCGCCACGTTCGGTACGCATGGAAATGGCAAAGGCCATCGCCATCAGCATCAGCACGGCCAGCAGGCCGAGAACGATAATGAGCGCGGCGCCGGAACGGTTGCGATTCTGCGGGTGGCGTAGGGCCTCACCAGTCCGGCGACCGGGCCGGGCGGGGGCTGAAAATCTGTTGGAACAAAGCATGTCAATCCTCACGGTGATTGATCAATAAATCATGGGTATTCGTAACGGTCACGCATGGGGAAAGCGACCGTTGAGCTGTAAAGTGCCGAGCGCTCGATCTTGACGCGACGGCCGAAAGCCATCTGGTAGGCGTTGCCCCAGGGGTCGAGAAACATGTCGGCCGAACCGCTGTTATCGACGCCGAAGTTTTTGTCAGCAATCTGCAGAAAGACAATCTCACGGGTATTGGCACCGGCACCGGAGAGGTTTTCGCCCATGATTGAGCGCAGCAGCGCCCGGCTGATGGGTTTGTAGCTTTCGTCGCTGCCGAAGCCCTGGACTTCGGGCGGCCAGTAGCCGTAGGTGAGCCAGTAAGCGCGGAAAGCGGCGGCCAGCTCGCGGACTTCGGCGTTGGCCTGAGCCTGATAGGCCCGCTGACGGGCGGTGAAAGAGGCCGAACCGATCATGCCCATCAGGATGGCTATAATGCCGGCGACGACCAGGATCTCGATCAGAGTGAACCCTGCCCGGCCGCGATCGGCGGCCCGTACGGTGAATATCTGTCGATGGCGTTTCATGGTAAAAGGTCTCTGGTACATGGCGTGATCAGTGGATGACAATATCGTCTCTCGTATTGGGCTTGCCGTCGCGCCCCATCGAGCGGGAGGCGATACCGGAGAAGTTTTCGTCGTTGACCAGCTCGACTTCGATCGTTACCCAGAGGGGCAGGTCGTTGGGGCTTTCGGCTGGTTTCCAGGCAAACGAGAGGGCGGTTTTGTAGGGATCGGCCGGTTCGTAGGAGAGTAGCGTGGATGTGTCCCCGGTGGTAAGCTTGCGCCAGAGTCCATCGCTCTCGTAGGCCAGGGTGGTGGCCCGACGGGTGACGGTGTTGCCCCCCGTGAGCTCAATCAGGGTCGGCTCGCGGTTTTTACCGTCTTCAGAGGTGATCAAAGCGATAAACTTGGCCGAACTGGGCGAAATGGCCATGGCTGAAGCTGCCAGGTCGCCATCGACGCCGGGAAAGCTGCGCCCATCGACCGCCGCCCGCAGATCGCGCTCCAGGGCGCCAATCACGGAACGGACGAGCATGCTGCCATCAGCCCGTTGCTGACCGCTGTCCCAGGAGAGGGAGCTCTGGCGGAAGACTGTACCGACAGTGATCACGATCAGGATCAGCAGGGTGGTGGCGACAAGCACTTCGATCAGGGAAAAACCCCTGCGGGGAGTGTCTTTAGTTCTGTCTGATTGATGAGTCATGCTGTGTTGGAGTTCGAAAGTTAAACCAAGGCGTGGTAGCGGAATCCTCAAAGTGTGCCCTGATAGCGCACTTCGACGTGATAGACGGGCAACTCATTGAAGGGAACCTTGTCGAGCGCCAGATCGGGACGATCCGTGGCCGAGATGCTGATGCGCCACGTCATGTAATCGAGATGCTGCTCGAGGGGCCCCAGGTCGTTCATCCAGGCGGTGCGGGAACGGCGACGATGGAGCCGGACCTGATAGCGGACAGGTACGGGTGGCAGACCGGCCGTGCCGCCGCTGCCGGAAAAGTAGTTGTTTATCTCGCCCCGGACAGTGACTGAATCTTCGTGAACTGCGGTCGTTTCCGCGCCGGTGGTCACGGTATGGCCAGCGAGCGGGGTATCGACCACGATTTTTCTCCAGAAGTCGGTCGGTCTGGCTGTCCAGTCCTCTTTTTCGAGCGACATGGCTTTGGCCTGCAGACTGTTGAGGGCATCGTTGGCGAAAAGCGCAATGCGGGTATCGCTGACCGAAGCGGTGCTCATGCGCAGGCCAGCCGGAAAGAGGGTAATCAGGGCCAGCAGGCCACCGGCCATCACCAGGATTGCCATGTTGACCTCCATCAGCGAAAAGGCTGCGCAGGTCCGGCGTCGGTGGCTGGAAATTACCTGTCTCATGTCAATTCTCCGTTCCTGCCGTATCGACGACAATTTTGCCATTTCTGACGCTGACGCTCTGGACGAGATTGGGTCTGACGGCTTCGACAATTTTTATATCGGTAAACTTGCCCCTCCGGCCGCCCGGCTCGCCCGTTGGCTCAAAATAGTTGGCAATCGGCGTGAAGGGACTGCCGTTGACAAAGGTATAGCCTCGCGGGAGGCTGCGGCGGCTGTAGATTTCGATGCCGAAGATGTCGCCGGACTTGAAGTTCTGGGGATCCATCGAGAAGCGTGAGGTCTTCTTGACAAAGATGGACCAGCCGCCTTCGGAAAAGGGCTCGATAGTGAGCACGGTGGCATAGGGCTGATGATGATCACTGTCGAAGTTGTAGATAGTCAGACCATCCGCCGTACGGTCGAGGACGTTGACGTAACTGTCGAGGTCGGTGTATTCATCTTTGATATGGTAGGCGGACGCGCTCGTTACCCTGTCCGGACTGGAGGGATCCGGCACATTAATGGTCACGCTCACAGCGTCTGCCGAAACACGTCCCGCCCGGCGGCAGATGACGTATTCGGTTTCGTTCAGGATATAGAGGTAGGTCCGCTGGCCGTCCATACAGGCATGTTGCCGTGCAATCATGACGGCATTGCGCAGGTGGTTGATGCCGACCCGGGCGGCGATGGCACGCGACATGCCGACATAGGCACCTGTGATGACGAGCGACATCATCAGGATGATACCGATGACCGCAACCAGCTCGATCAGGGTGAAGGCGGCACGTGACTTGAGCCGGGCTGTTGGATTGAAGTTGCGCATGGTTTTACCGGAAGCCTGAAATTGGTACAACAAGATCAGCGGGGATCTTCGAGTGAGATGGTAACTGTGTCCTGAACCAGATCAAACGTGATCCAGTAGGGTTTGCCATCGTGGTGAACAATTGATGAACGGTCGGAGGGAGAAAATGCGCCGCGCCGTTTGAGCGTCAGGCCGACTCGT
Organism: uncultured Lentisphaerales bacterium; assembly: GCA_964565855.1. Taxonomy (GTDB): domain Bacteria; phylum Verrucomicrobiota; class Kiritimatiellia; order RFP12; family JAZUKQ01; genus CAZMGQ01. The sequence continues at coordinate 6,966 of CAZMGQ010000023.1, forward strand.
CGCCCCTCGGCGTCGTTGCCCTCCGTGGTTGTGAAACCGCTTTCGTCGAGATAAGCCTTGCCGAGCGGGTTGTCCCTCAGGTTTTTGGAGACGAGCCGGTTGAAGACGCGCCAGTTGTTGTGGCCATAATAGCGCCGGCGGACCGGGACATCGTGCTGGTCGGTTCGATCGATTTTGGTCTGTTCCTGGCCTTCCTCATGGGGCCAGCGGCCATAGTCGTGCCAGAAGTTGATGATGGCGGCCGAGAGGGTGGCCCGTTCGGCCTCGATCTTCTTTTTGCGGGCGTTGGTGACGGTATGCTTGATGGCACCGGAGAGCAGCCCGAGCAGGATGCCCATGATGGCGACCACGATCAGCAGTTCCACCAGGGTGAGCCCCTGGCGTCTGTATCGAAGACTGGTTTTGAACTGATTCATGTGGTTATTCTCCGAAAAAGGGGTGGATTACCAGGATTTGACGATCTGGCGTTTGCCGGTGGGGTCTTCACCCCAGGCGATGGCGGATTTGCGGATGGTTTCCTTAACGGGACGTCCGGTGGCATCCTCGCTTTCCCAGGTGATCGTGCCGTCGTAATTGGTATCGAGTTTGACCCAGATCACACGTCCGTCCCGCTCGCCCTTGAGCCCTTCGCGCCACTGAATTTCGTTGCGTTCGAAGTAACGCTCAAGCAGCTTGACTTTGACGTTGCGTGCTGTGCCGGATTCGGTCTGGTTGGCCTCCATCCTCACGGTAACCTCATCCGGGCGGGTGAGGTTGTAGTCGGTTGCCGTGAGGTACCTTGCGCGGACCAGCTCGTACCACTCCTTGTCAAGTTCGGCCTCGGGCTTGCGGGCCGATGTCGAGCCGGAACCGGCAAAATCACGGTGCTTGTAGCCGTACCAGTTGAGGAGGTTGAGGGCGTCGCGTGTCATCGGAAACATGTAGTCACCATCGTCGAGCTTGACCTCGGGGAGCGAGACGATGGAGGCGACCGGATAGGCGCGGAAAGACTGGCGGTGTTCTTCCCAGGCATGCGCAATCTGCACGGCAAAGTTGCGCGTGCGGGAGTCCCAGGCACGCTGGCGCAGGACATCGAAAACCGGAAAGATAAGGCCCAGCAGGATGCCGATCACGCCGATGACAACCAGCATCTCCATCAGGGTAAAGCCACCGGACGAACGGCGGCGGGAGGAGTGGCGGCTGATCCGGCCGACGGTGTTGTCAGAGATAGGGATCACAGGCCTTCCTTTCCGATTACAATATCGTCGTCTGTTCCGTCCTGCCCGTCCGGGCCGACCGACCAGAGTTTGTAGCTGTCGTAAGGCGGGTGCGATTCGTAGCGCAACGGCTGACGCCAGGCATCCCGGAAGGTTATGTAGCGATTACGATACCTCAAGCTGTCATCGTAGCTGCGCTGTCTCCAGTCGGGCCCATGGGTGCCGGCCTGATCGACATAGTACTTGAAGCGGGCGGCGGCGCGACGGTCGCGTTCTCCGTCGCGGGCGGCGGAGTTGTGGTCGAACCACTGTTTGTTTTTTTGCGCCTTGTCTGTCAGCACCTTGGGGGATGCGACAGCAAAGCCATTGGTGTAGCCGGGAAGCTGATAAACATAGTCCCTGCCCTCGTAGCGGGTCATCAGAAACGAAGCCAGGCCGAAGGTGAAGAGACGTCCCTTGGCATCGGCGGCATCGGCATAATCAGCCGCGGTTGAAGACTGCATGATACGGTTTGCACCACTCTCGGGAATACCGAAATAAACGCCATCCTCGGTCATTTTAAGGGTCATCCCTTCGGTACAGACCGGCCATTCATAATAAATGGGCTGCATGATAGTACCCCCCTCGCGATACTGTGGCACGGGAGGGTATTTGCCATATTCGGCCCGGAACTCTTCGACCGCATTGGCCAGCATCTCAACACGCTTGCGCGTCGTCGCCTTGTCGGTACTGGAGCCGATCAGACCGATCAGGGCGAAAACCATCCCCGAAAGTACGGCCACGATCAGGAGCACGATCAGCATCTCGATCAGCGTGAAGCCCTGGAGGGCACGGCTGGCAATGCGGCGTTTCAACCCTGAACTGTGATACATGGCAAACCTCCTCTGCTTTACCCCTGAGCACTGAGCTTGGTGATGATCGAGGTGAGCGGCATGAACATGGCGACCACGATTGTACCGACAATGACCGCCAGCACAACAATCAAAATCGGCTCAATGATCGAAGTCATGGCTTCGACGGCGTTGTCAACTTCGTCGTCGTAAGTGTTGGCGATCCGTTCGAGCATGTCGGGCAGGGCGCCGGTTTCCTCACCGACATCGACCATGCTGACCACCATGCCGGGAAAAACGCGCGAAGCTTCCATCGGTGCGGTCATGCTCTCGCCTTCCTTGACGTTGTCGTGCACCCGCTGGTAGGCATCGGCCACAACGGCGTTGCCGGAAGTGTCGCGCACGATATTGAGCGCCTGCAGAACCGGCACACCCGAGCTCATCAGGGTACCCAGGGTACGTGTGCTGCGGGCAATGGCTGTTTTGCGCAGCAGGTCGCCGAACACCGGAATGAAGAGCTTGACCCGGTCGAGGATCATCCGTCCGTTCGCCGTCCGGTACCAGAGGCGGATGATAATTACGATCGCCACAATACCGGCAATCGTTATCGGAGCCTGGGTGGTAAAGTTTTTACTCAGGTTGACGACGGCTGTGGTCAGAGCCGGCAGCGATTCGCCATCCATCAGGTCGCTGAAAATCGCTTCGAACTTCGGAATCACCGCCACCATCAGAAACCCGGTGATACCGAGAGCCGCCGCCAGAACCACGATCGGATAGGTCATGGCGCTCTTGATTTTGTTTTTGATGCGTTCGGCTTTTTCGAGAAACTCTGCCAGACGATTGAGTACATCTTCCAGCACACCACCGGCTTCACCGGCACGCGCCATATTAACGTAGAGGTTGTCGAAAATCTTGGGATGCTGCGCCAGTGACTCGGAAAATGTGCTGCCGCTCTCGACCGCCTCGCCCATATCGGTCAGGGCGTCCTTGAGCGTCGTGTTCTTGGTCTGCTTGATCAGAATGCGCAACCCGCGCAACAGCGGCAGACCCGAATCGACCAGGGTCGCCAACTGACGCGTCAGGACCATCAGCTCCTTGGCTTTGACCCGCGGCTTGAAGATCTGGGGCAGCTTGATCTCCTTCCTCAAACCACTGCCGGCCTCCCCGCCCTGGCCTCCCCTCATAGGGGTGATCCTGGTGGGGAAAAGTTGCTGTTTATTCAACATTTCGCCCACTTGAGCCTGGCTGGCTGCCTCAATAACCCCTTTGACTTCCTTGCCCTTGGAGTCCATGGCCACATAGCTGAACTTCTGCATCGCGCAATCTCCTGCAAAATCATCCGGCGCAGGGCTGACTTGAAAACACGGATATGCCCCACGCGTGTTCTGCCAAGACTACCACAGGAAAGTCCACCCTGACAACCCGAAACTGGGCTGCCGAAACTGCGCCGGTCAGCGCTTATTTTCCCTGAAAACTCAAATCACCGGCAGTTCGCCGATTTCAATCAGGGGACGGAGCGGTATGTCGCGCCACTGGGTTTCGCTGTCTTCGGGGCCATCCTCTGCGGCAAACACATGCTGCCAGCGCTTTTTGAACAGCAGTCCATGACGGATTACTATCTCGGCGTTGACCAGCCCGGGCGTGCCCTGGGTGGTGCTGCTCTCGTAGTGATACATCTCCACCGCCGGCTCGTAGCGCAGGGTACCCCCGCCCTCTTTGAGCCGGTAACAGAGGTCGAAATCCTCAAACTGAACCGGGTTGAAGGCCCGGTCGAAGCCCTTGACAGCCCGTACCTCATCCGTCCGGGCCAGGCAACAGGCACTGATCAGGCACTGCACCTCGCGCGCCTCGTTGAACTCGGGCGTCTCGCGCGGCTCGCCGCGACCGCGGAACTGCACCCGCCCGTTGCGCGAAATACCCACTCCGGCACACTGGATGTCGTAGGGTTCGAAGGGATAGACCAGCTTGCAACCGACCATGACGCAGGCCGGGTCAGTCTCGAGCACCTGGCGCAGGCGCGCCAGCCAGCCGGTCGAACGCAGCTCGACGTCGTTATCGACAAAAGCCACATAACGTCCTCTGGCCGCCGCAATGCCCTGATTGCGTGCCGTCGAACAGCCGACATTGCGACGGTTGCGTATTACCTTGACCTCAATCCCGCGGCGGGCCGCCTCGCTCTGGTACTCTTCCAGCCACTCAACCGTACCGTCGGACGACCCGTTGTCCACGACAATTGCCTCCCAGACCACACCTGTCGTCAGCAGCCACGATGTCAGGCAGCGTTTGGTGACGTCCAGCTTGTTGTGGGTCAGGGTAACGACAGTGATCACTTTAAGGGCGCACCCATCAGTTCCGCACCGAGGGTCGGAATCTGCGTGTTGTCCTGTGTGCCTTCAAAACGCTCGGCTCCGGCACCAAATGCAAAGACCGGCACATTGGCCCCCGTGTGACCGCCGGTGGTCCAACTGACGCCGACCACTGCGTCGCGGTCGTGGAATACGTTTCGCACGAGCGAGCCACGGGCCCGGTTGGCAGCGGCCGAGTCTTCAGCCTTCACCATCTTCTCGTAGTAGTCTTTGGATTTCTCACTGAAAGCAGTCTCTTCGACACCCAGAATGTCGGACAGATGCTTGCAGACCTCCGCCCACTGGCCTTCTTTGTCCTCGCCGAGGCCCTTGGTATGGTCTTTGAGCCAATCACCCACCTTGCCGTGGCCGACTTTCTGGGCGGCGAAAACTGCGCGCGCCTTGGCGGCATCATAATCGTCGCCGATCGTCAGTCCGCCGGTTTCGTGGTCGGCTGTGATCACCAGCAGAGTGTCGGGATTTTTCTCGACATAAGCACGGGCCACGGCGATCGCTTCGTCAAAAGCCAGGGTCTCGGCAATCGAACCGACGGCATTGTTGGCATGGCAGGCCCAGTCGATCGCGCCACCCTCCACCATCAGGAAAAAGCCGTCGGGATTGTCGAGCAGTTCGAGTGTCTTGGCGGTCATCTGAGCCAGTGAAATGTGCTGCTCAGGATCGGCCGCATTCGCATAGCTCACGCCACCATGTGTGTAAAACTTCGCGGGAGTAATCAGGTATGGGCCGTCCGCCGCCGTGGCTGCCTCCAGCTCGGCCGGCGTGCGGATGATCTTGCGGCCGCTCTCCAGAGTCAGCGTGTTGAGACCCTTTTCCGCCGGTGGCTTGTGGTTTCTGCCCTTTTCATCCGACCAGCCGGTGCCGCCGATCACCTCAAAACGGGTCTCAAGCGCCTGCAGGCCGATCTGATAGTACATGTTGCGATGGGTGACTTTGCCGTAATAGGCCGCCGGAGTGGCGTGGTTGGCCGTCACCGATGTCAGAATTCCCACCCGCTTGCCGGCATCGCGCGCCTTTTCGGCCACGCTCGGGACAATGGTTTCGTCGGGCAACATGCCCAACATGCCGTTGTTGGTCTTGATGCCACAGGCCAGTGCCGTACCGGCTGCCGCCGAGTCGGTTACAGCGTTGTTGGCCGAACGCGTCGTAATGTCTCCCTTCACCGGCAGCGAGGTCATCACCAGTTTACGGTCGGCATACTCCTCGGCCAGACGCACCTGGTTAAAGCCCATGCCGTCACCGATCATCAGGATGT
>CAZMGQ010000024.1:0-12175 GCA_964565855.1 uncultured Lentisphaerales bacterium
TGATGGACCTCACGGTCAACATCCCGCTCGAAGCCGCCCTCGACCTCGGCTGGCGTATCCTGGCCGACAGCTTCGAACCGGTCGAAACCGGTATCCGCACAGAGCTGATCAACAAATTCTGGCCCGAAAAAGACTGAACCGGGCAGCCCCTTCCCACAAGTTACTGACTTGCCTTAAAAGGTAGGGACGGCTCTCCGCAGCCGTCCGCGGCGGTTCCTCCTTAGCCAAGGCTACGGCGCGACAGGTTTCGGAGAAACGCGCCCTACCGCTTGCGACTTTCTTTCTTGGTGTCTTTGTGCCTTTGTGTGAGATATTTTCACGCGGCTCACCACAGGGTCGCCCTCCAGCAAAACCGCTGAAAGCGCCAAAAAACGCGGAAAGGGTAGAGACTCTGCCACGGGAGATAAATGTCTCACACAAAGGCACAAAGACACTAAGAAGAGAGAACTTTTATGCTGGAGGGCGGGCAGACCCTTCCGCCTTCATCACCTATCATCACCTGCGCTACTGAAGGCCTCCTGCAGGACGGAGTGGAGGGGTTGACTGGTGTGAGTCTGATTTTCAGGTTTCCATTGCCGATAACTACCTGACGGATTGCCGATAAATTGCCGATAAACCGTAAGCTCTGGCCTTGCGTGAGCTATCCACCATCACCAGCCAGCCTTCTTCCAGCCAGTCTTTGATCAATATGCGTGACATGCGTTCGGAGAGTCCCAATGCCGCGGCTACATCGTGGGTGGAGATATTATAGACAGGTTTCCAGCAATTCATATTCAGACTCATGGATATTCTCACACGAAGTCACCAGGTCACCAAGAAATAAATACTCCATTGTGGCGCATAAACTGCACGCTCAATCAATGGTAACATATCACAGAGTGTCGGCCATGAAAACTTTTGTTTAATCCAGCCATGGAAGCCGCGGGCGTCGGCTCGGGATAGGGGATGATAAATATCTCACACAAAGTCACAAAGACACGAAGGAGAGGGCCTTTAGGCTGGAGGGCGAAGCTGTACTGAGCCGTCTATGTGGGATAGACATTCCTGTCTGTCCAGAGACAGCCTTGAAACCAGCTCTGGCAGAATGAGATTTTGGCCTTTGGGATAAAAAGCTTGACTTTCTCTTACTGGCTTCTGATCATGATTAGACTAGAGCTTTAAGGGCTGTTGGATAGCCTGTAGCATGACAGGAAAAAGTTCCAGGCATGCCATGGGTTTTCAACGAAACAATCACTTCACAGGAATGAGGTTCTTCATGAAAACCAGTGTCCCATCGAGCGTTGTACTGCTGTCAGGTCTGTTGCTTTTTTCACTCCCGGCCATGGCTGCCGAATTCACGGTGACCAGTCCCGCTGATGATGGCGGGGGTGGTACATTGCGTGTACTTGTCGCTCTTGCGGCTGCGGGAGACACGATTCATATACCGGGAGACATAGGGCCGATTCAGATCAATAGCGTGATCGACTTCGGCAGCAAGCCGCTGATCTTTCTGGGCGACCCTGCCAATCGGCCGATACTGACGAATGACAGCGTAGCCTCGAACCAGCTCTTCAAAATCAATCGGGGCAACTTCGAGTATGAGTTCCGCAACCTCGTCTTCAGCAACGTTACTTATGATGGCAACGGTGCCTGCATCCAGTTTGAGTATATGCCCAGCGGGGCACTGATCTCCAACTGTCTGTTCATAGCCTGCCATGCAAATCAGGGTGCTGCTGTCTTCAACAACCACGGGCACAATCTGATCCGTGTGCAGGACTGCGAGTTCATCAACAACTCGACCGCCGATGGTTATGCCTACCATAACTGGCAGGGCGGGCTTGTAATGGAACGCTGTACCTTTTCCGGCAACACATCTCCAACCAGAGCACCTGCAATCCACTTGGGCAACGGCGGTGCTACAATGCCCATGTGCGTGATTGACTCTGTCTTCACCGATAACGTGGGGGTTGAAGGAGGAGTGATTCAGGTAGGGCATGGGGCTTCAAACCTCGTCGAAAGATGCCTTTTTGTTGATAACTCTGCCACAACCGGTGGCGCCATCTGGGCCAGAAATCCGTATGTGATCCGTGAAAGTGTTTTTCTGCGCAACTATAGCAAATCTGGTGGCGGTGCTCTGTGGCAGTATGGTGCCAGCGTGGAGATTTATGACACTATCTTTGAAGAAAACTGGGATGGAGGAGGTGCCAACTGGCAGACCGGTGGAGCTGTTTTTATAAGACAGAATCCTGCAGACACCTATATGGTCAGCAACTGCGTCTTTCGGGCTAACTACTGTCTCGAGAAAGACGGCATGGATGGTGCGGTGGGCGCTTTTCCAGGCGACAACCAGGTGACGTTTATCGACTGTCTGTTCGAAAACAACAGATCAAGAGGCGGTAGTGCGGCAGTAAGTGTAAAGTTTCCGACAACGTTCCACAATAGTGTTTTCCGCGACAATGTCTGTACCAACGAGGGAGCCAGTGCCATCAGGATTGCAACAGAATCTCCGACACGTCTCGTCACGATCGAAAACAGCAGTTTTGTCCGAAACCAAAGCAAAGCTCGCGGGACGATCTGGATCCATACTGATGCGGGGGCGGGTGCCCGCATCCGCGACCTGGTCAACATCAGTTTCTGCACTTTTGTGAACAATACCAACAGTCATGCGGCTGTCTATCTGAACAACGGCCCCACTTTTGACCCGCTTGAACCACTGACCACGATCAAGGGTACGGTGTTTTATGGCAATGTGGATACCGATGGCAATCCCAAGGACATTCACGGTGTTGTTCGAACGGCAAACAACGTCGTGACCGATCAGGCTGGAACTGACTTCTATATTTTTGATGAAGACTCGTCCGGTCCCAACTGGTTTGGCGGTGTGCTTGGGAATCCGTTGTTTGCCGACGATCTGGCAGCCAACGAGACGGAAAAAATCCTGCCCGATGGAACGCCGCTACCGACGCTTGCCATCATGGCTAAAAGTCCCCTGCGTCACAAAGGTGGACCCTATGCCGAGGTACCGTATGATGCACGCGGATTCGAGCGAGGCGTTTACGACAACCTGGCAGATGTCGGCGCTTATGAATTCCAGTCAGTGCTGCCGACGCTCCTGCTGCTGAAATAGAGCGGGGCTGTTAGCATCAGCAACCGCAAAAGGGGCAGTTTTTTGGGGGAGCCTGCCGCCCTCCTTCTTGGTGTCTTGGAGCCTTTGTGTGAGCTATTTTCGTGCGGCTCACCACAGGTTCGCCCTCCAGCAAAACCGCGGAAAGCGCGGGAAAACGCAGAAAGGGTAGGGACGGCTCTCCGCAGCCGTCCGCGGCGGTTCTGCCTTCGCCAAGGCTACGGCGCGACAGGTTTCGGAGAAACGCGCCCTACCGCTTGCGGCTTTCTTTCTTTGTGCCTTTGTGTGAGCTATTTTCGTGCGGCTCACCACAGGGTCGCCCTCCAGCGGTGGTCGACGTGACAGTTGTCGATTCCGTATGGGCTGATTTTTCCGCCGGGCGGAACAGGCAGGAATGCCTGTTATACAATCCAGTTCTGTGATATCGGGATTGACATAAAGTGAGAGGGGGCATAGCATTGGAGACAGACATGGAGAGGTTGCGTTGAGTCCTCGTTTGGCACACTGTTCGCATGCAAGAGTACGCTTGCACCCTTCTCTTGAGTTTAGCTAGCACTGGTTAGGCCATGAAACTGACGATAACAACACATGAGGAGCAGGCGCGACAGGATCGGGCCTATTGGATTAATCAGTCTCCTGAAAAACGCCTTAACGAAGTGGAACGGCTCCGCATTGAAGCAGGAAAGTTTCTGTATGAATATCCATCAAGACTTCGAAGAACTGTTACGGTTACTAGAAGAACATGCGATTGATTACATGATTGTCGGCGGCTACGCTGTTGCATTCCACGGTTTCCCCCGGTTTACCAAGGATATCGATCTTTTTTTTCACCTGACGTCTGACAATGCCCACCGTCTTCGCAAGGCCGACGCAGAGGAACTTGAGCAGCACTGAACAGGCAGGAATGCCTGTTATACAATCCAATTCTGTGAAATCGCCCTGCCACGGATGATAAATATCTCACACAAAGACACGAAGAAGAGAGAGGTTTTTTATGCTGGAGGGCGAAGCTGCGCTGAGCCGGTCTATGTGGGATAGACATTCTTGTCTGTCCAGAGACAGCCTTGAAACCGCTAATAAAAACCGCAGAAAGCGCTGAAAAACTCGGAAAGGATAGGGACGGCTCGCCGAGCCGTCCGCGGCGGTTTCGGAGAAACGCGTCCTACCGCTTGCGACTTTCTTTCTTTGTGCCTTTGTGTGAGCTATTTTCGTGCGGCTCACCACAGGTTCGCCCTCCAGCAAAACCGCGGAAAGCGCCGAAAACCACGGAAAGGATGACGAGACAGTTGTCGCTTCGTATGGGCTGATCTATTAGCTGCTTTGAACAGGCAGGAATGCCTGTTATACAATCTTATTCTGCGAAATCGCTCTGCTTCTTGCGGCTTTCTTTCTTGGTGTATTTGTGTGAGCTATTTTCGTGCGGCTCACCACAGGTTCGCCCTCCAGCGGTGGTCGACGTGACAGTCGTCCCTGAGCTGTTTAAGGCATCTCAACTTTTACCCGGAAGAAGCGGTGGGAGCTGTTTGTCGGGATGCGCCAGGTTGCCTCATCCAGTTCACTTTTGCCCATCACGGTATAGCGTCGAGCTGCCCCCAGGTCCGGTTTCCAGCCGATAATCGGGGTATCATTTTCAACCTTAATCAAGGCTTGCGGAAAGGAGTCAGGGTCCCATGGATCGGTCTGTGCCACATACTCCTCCCACGCCGCAAAACCATCCCCGTCAACATCTGCCCAGGCGGCTAATTCGTATTCGTTGTCAAAGTTGACCAGACCATGCTGCATCAGCCAGATGATCGGCACCGGTACCGGTGTTGTGGCAGTGTACCACTGACCATACTCCCCGGCATGACGCATGGTCAGCATGCCATCTCCTCCGCTCCCTACGCAGAGATAGCCATTGCCGGCATCGGCAATGCCATGGGCTTCATACCTGCCCATGTCGTTTTCTCCATAACTGTCAGGAATCCCGTTCCTTACGTTAAACTCAATGATCCCCTCATGCCCCATGGCAAGATAGAGATAATCGCCGACTACGCACATCTCCTTCAGCGACCATGATGGCAAGATGCGGGAACTTTGGAATGTCAGCCTGTCTGAAGAGCTGATCTCATAGCTGCGCAGTTCATTGGCCACAGCCAGGTAAACCACATCATTTTTCCAGGCGACTGTTTTAGCGACTTCGCTGAAAGTGGCAACGTTAAGCCGTGTATAGTTGCCCGCGTTATCAATCTCCCCCAGATATAGCGCACCGTTGCCGGCGTAGAAGAGACGGTTTTTCGCCGCATCCAATTTCATCGTCGTCGCGATCATATTTTGGTTATGTACTGCATGGACTGTCGGTTGCGCCGGGTTGCTCATATTATAGACGTAGAGGTTGCCATAGAGGTCAGCCTGATAGATGTAGTTGCCCTTCAAGAGAGCCAGACCAGATGGTACCGAGCCGAGCAGCACCGGAGCCGACCGATCGCTGATATCGAGCAGGTAGTTACTGTCCCCATTCACTAAAAGCCGGTCTCCCTCCACTTGTACGTCGTACACCGACCCGGGATAACTCCAGGAGCCACACCAACGTGGATGTCCGATATTGGAGATATCGATTATCACCACGCCTCCCGAGCCGGCAGCCAGATAGGCGTAGATTCCCGCTACCGTTACGCGGCCATAAAAGGGAGAGAAGGAGCTCAATTTGGCAAAGCTCAGCGGGCTGGTGGAGAGACCGTAGACATTCAAGTTGCCAGTTGCATCAATCGCATAGAGTTTCCCCCCTGTGTAAAGTGAGGCGTCGAAATGCCAATAGAGGTGGACGTTGGACTCATTGTGCACATACTGAGGTTGCGGAGTAGTGCCGGGCTGATAGAGCTCCATCATAAAAAAATCCCAGTTGCTGCCGATAACAAGATAATCCTCCAAAACCTGCAGATGACCCATGATGCCATTACCGGTGGCCACGCTAACGGTATATAAATCTTGCGGAAGTGTCGGATTGGTCAGGTCGATAACCATGAGGTCGCCCGACTTGAAATAAATATAGAGGTCCTTCCCTGACATGGCTGTATCTGCGAAACGAGAGTCGAATTCTCTCTGGTAGATGCGTGTCGGTGACGTGTAATCACTGATATCAATAATCTCAAGGAGCGCTCGACCATAATTTCCCATATAGTAGAAAAGGCAGACTACATCACCATAAACGATACTCTGCTCCAGAAAGGCATAATGATCACTCTTGTAGTAGAGTTCTTCCACCGGCCTGCGCGGCTCTTTCACATTAAAGATACGATAGCCATTATAGCCGCCGCTGACATGGAGTTTCTCTCCTTCAATAGCGAGGCTGACGGCATTTTGGAATTTGCAGGATTTAACAAGTTGCGGGTTTGCTACATCCGAGACATCAACCACATGGATGCCATTGGCACCGGCTGCGACAAAGGCATAGTCTCCATAGAGTACGATATCATGGAGCCATCCATCCAGCGAACATCCCCCGATCAGGCTCAACCTTTCGGGATATGTCGCATCAGCAGTGATAAAAGCGTCGTTATGCATGACAGCATATATCACGTTATTGCTGACCGTCAGGGCAGCAGGTTGATCCATTTCGCCACAGTCGGGCCAATACCCTCGCGGCGTGGGCGATACAACCTGCGCCCGCAGCGCACAGAGCGCGAATAGAGTCACCAGCAAGATTCCGGCAGACTTCCGGTCTCTCCATGGGGTGCATGACAGCAAGCCACTTATTCTGTATCTCATCACCATACTCCCGGGCTGACGGCCACTGCAGCAATGCAGCAGTCCATCGAACAGGGACACCGTATCAATTTTGGCTATGTCTGTCAATCAGGCCCTTGTCGCCGGAAAAAACCGCCAAACTTGTGCCAAATAAAACCGCAGAAAGCGCGGAGAAGCGCGGAAAGGGTAGGGACGACTGTCACGTCGTCCCCGGACAAGGTGACACTTGTCCCTCCCTGGGAACCCCGAGCGCTGGCTCGGGATCAATGGAAATCTGTAATCTTGCAAATAAATTGCCAGATTACAGATTATGGCAGGGTAGGGACTCTGCCACGTCGTCCCGGGGTAGGGCGACGCTCTCCGAGCGCGCCGTCAACATTTTTTTCGGCGGTTTCGGAGAAACACGCCCTACCTTTTGGGAAAATAAATACCTCACACAAAGGCACAAAGACACTAAGGAGAGAGAGCTTTTGTGCTGGAGGGCGGCGTCGAGTTCTAGTTAAATGCCGATGAGGTCAGAAAATCTGAGGGCATGTTACTCAATTCATATAAATTGAGGTACGATGCTTGACATTTTTCATATAAATGCGACAATGACAGCCGAAAACCTGAAGAAAGGTGACATTATGTTGATCAGAAGGCACTACGACTCGATTATCGCAAATGAGCTTCAACCGGGCAGGGTTCTGGTTATCTACGGTCCGCGGCGGGCGGGAAAGACCACCCTGATAAAAAATTTCATGCCGGTTTCCGGCTTTAAGTGCCGCTATGAGACTGGCGATGACCGGGTTTTGTGCGATGTTTTTAAAAGCGGGCGCCTGGATGTTCTGACAAAAACCTTTGCTGATGACGAGCTACTGATCATTGACGAAGCACAACGGGTTCCAAATCTTGGTCATGGATTAAAAATTCTTGTCGATGGTCTGCCCTCTCTGCGGGTCATTGCCAGTGGGTCATCCTCATTTGAAATTGCCGGGCAGGTTGGTGAGCCATTGACAGGACGGAAGAGCACACTGAACCTCTTCCCTGTTTCCGCCGGGGAGATGGCAGCAACCTATGGACGGATTGAGCTGGAGCGTCAGTATCAGGACCTGGTGGTGTACGGTAGCTATCCTGACATTATCACAGCTCCATCGTATACAGCCAAGGCCCGTGCACTGCGCGAGCTGACCAATGACTATCTTTTCAAGGATATCATCGCCTTTGAGGGACTGCGCAACTCTGAGAAGGTCCGCTCACTGCTGATGCTGATTGCCCTGCAGGTTGGCAAGCAGGTGTCGATCACTGAGCTTGGCACCCAGCTTGGTATGTCGAAGCTGACAGTCGAACGCTATCTGGACCTGCTTCAACAGGCATTTATCATCTTCAAGGTCAACGGCTTCTCCAGGAATCTCCGGACTGAAATCACGAAGATGTCCCGTTATTACTTTCTCGATAACGGTATCCTGTGTTCACTGCTGAATAACTACACTGCACTTGCACAGCGCAACGATGCCGGGATGCTCTGGGAGAACTGGATTGTAGGTGAGCGACGCAAGAAGAACGAATATGAAAACACATTTATGAATCAGTATTTCTGGCGTACTTATGCCCGGCAGGAGATTGATCTTGTTGAGGAAGGCGGAGGGCGACTCAGTGCGTTTGAGATCAAATTGGGCAACAAGCAGCCGCAAGCGCCAAAATCATGGCGCAGTGCTTACCCTGATGCTGAATATGCGGTGATTAACCGCGAAACATTTATGGAGTTTGTTGTGTGAGCTGACAGAAAGATGGGAATGGAGTCAGGTGATTCGCCTCGTCGGAAGAAGATGCATGAAACTGACCTGCTAATCTGGCGGTGTTTTTGCAAGATTACGGTTTAGCTTTTCTCTGTCCCGAGCTGGCGCTCGGGGATCCCAGGGGCAGCTCCCTCGCCTCGTCGGTAGAAGCTGCATGAAACTGATCTGCTAATCTGGCGTTGTTTTTACAAGATTACAGTTTAGCTTTTCTCTGTCCCGAGTTGGAGCTCGGGGATCCCGGGGGGCAGGTTCCATCCTTTTCACATTTTCGTGTTTCTGAATTTTTAATTTTTGATTGTCGGGACAGGGGATTGGTGTCAAAATAAAGGGATGTACTCTGTTTCTGATAGTGGCTCGCTGGCGCGGCGGTGGGGGAGTGTCTGGACTCTGCCACAGGGGGTGGCGAAGTATGCCCTGAATGAGGTGCCGGAGAGTGCGCTGGCACTGACGGCACTGTCGCTGGCGAATGAACGGCCGACGGTGCTGGCGGTGTTGCCGAACCAGCACCTGCTGGATGAGTTTGTCTGTGATCTGAAGGCATTCAGGGACAAATCGGATGCCGAGTTGCTGGTTTTTCCGATGGAGAGTCAGGATCGGGAAGACCCCGATGCGAGCGGTGGGCGGATTGAGGTGGCGCGACGTCTGGCAGGACAGGGGGAGACCACGAAGCCCTGTCTGGTGGCAACCTGTATCCAGGCCCTGATGCAGCCGGTAGCGGATCCGGTAACGACGGCTGCGAAAACACGGGTGCTGGGGTTGGGGGATGACTGTGATCCGGAGGAGCTGACCGGGTTTCTGATCGAAGTGGGTTATGACCGGGTGCCGGAGGTGGTTGGCAAGCGGCAGTTCGCGGTCAAGGGCGGGCTGGTGGATGTCTGGCCCCTGACGGCGCGATTGCCTTACCGGATTGAGACGGCGGCAGATGAGGTGGAGTCGCTGCGCTCCTTTAATCCGGCTGACCAGCTCTCGGCGGGCCGACATCGGGAAGTGCGGCTGCCGCCGGCGGTTTCGCAGCGACGCAGTACGGCGCTTTGCAGTCTGCTGGCGGCGGGGTCGGCGGTGTTGTGGGTCAATCGCGGTGAAATAGAAGACCATGCGGCGGCTTTTGCCGAAAATGCCTCGGTGATCCGTTCGCTGCTGCTGGAGACGCAGCAGTCCCGGCTGGATGAACCGGGCGATTTGCAGCAGTTGGCAACGGGCGAGGCGCTGGCAGATGACTGGCAGCCGCTGGAGTTGCCGGTGGTGCCGCTGGAGTTGACTGTACCGGCGGATATGCGGAGTCCGGACCTGTTGGCCGAGCGGCGTCATGCGATTCTGGCCGGGCTGGAGCAGCGGGTGAAGGAAGAAGGGCTGGAGGCGCAGATCTGGCTCGATACCGAGGGCACACGGGAGCATCTGGCGGCAGAGGTGGGGGAGTCGCAGTTGCAGTTGCGGGTGGCACCTCTGGGGGGAGGTTTTGAGCTGCCTGCGTTGCGGCTGGTGATTGTGGCGCAGCCCGACCTGTATGGCCGGGCCAAACGGGCGACAGCGCGACGGGCGGCACAGGCGGAAGCCGCTCCCGTGACGGGGGAGCAACTGGTATCGCTGGAGCATATTTCGGTGGGTGATCTGGTAGTCCATGCCGAACATGGCATCGGCCGCTATCTCGGGATGACGGAAATTGTTTCCGACGGGAAGCGCAGTGAGGTGCTGACGATCGAGTATGATCAGGAGGCGAAGCTGCATGTGCCGGTGACCCATGCGCATCTGCTGGCACGTTATGTGGGGGTGGGCGGCAGTGTGCGGCTGCACCGGCTGGGTGGACGACGCTGGTCGAGCGACCGGGCGGCGGCGGAACAGGCTGTGCAGGATCTGGCGGCGGTGATGCTGGAGGTACAGGCGCGGCGCAGTTTGCAGCCGGGCCATGCCTTCGAGGCTGAGACTCCCTGGCTGCATGAGTTTGAGGCGTCGTTTCCGTATGCCGAGACAGCCGACCAGGCCCGCTGCATCGTGGAAGTAAAGCGCGACATGTATGCGCCGCAGCCGATGGACCGGCTGATCTGCGGCGATGCCGGCTATGGCAAGACCGAGGTGGCCTTGCGGGCGGCCTTTATTGCAGCCATGCAGGGCAAGCAGGTGGCACTGCTGGTGCCAACGACGGTGCTGGCGCAGCAGCATTACGACACTTTTCTGGAACGGATGAGTCCTTATCCGCTACGGATTGCGATGCACAGCCGTTTCTGTTCGCGGGCGCAGCGGCTGAAGGCACTCGAAGGGGCGGCAGATGGAACGGTCGATATCCTGATCGGGACGCACGGGCTGCTGAGTCCGAACGTGCGATTTCACGATCTGGGGCTGGTGATTGTGGACGAGGAGCAGCGTTTCGGGGTGCGCCACAAGGAACATCTGAAAAGCCTGCGGGCACTGGTGGATATTCTGACCCTTTCGGCGACACCCATACCGCGGACACTACAATTGGGGCTGACGGGTGTGCGGGATCTGAGCCTCTTGCAGACGCCGCCGCAGGAGCGGGTGGCGACAGAGACGCGGGTATCGCGTGATTCAGATGAGCTGGTACGGACGGCGATCGAGCGGGAGCTGGATCGGGGCGGGCAGGTGTTCTTTCTGTACAACCGCATCCTGACGATCGAACGGATGCTGGAGCGTTTGCAGCAGTTGGTGCCACGGGCGCGGATAGCGATCGGCCATGGGCAGATGCCGGCGGGTCAGATCGAAGCGGTGATGCGGGATTTCACGGCCGGCAAATACGACGTGCTGCTCTGTACGACGATCATTGAGAGTGGCGTGGACATTCCGCGTGCCAATACGATTATCGTCGATCGGGCCGACCGATTCGGGATAGCGGATCTCTATCAGTTGCGCGGACGGGTGGGTCGCGGTTCGTGGCGCGGCTATGCGCTGTTTCTGATACCCGAGAGCGGCGTGATTGACGCCGATGCGCGGCAGCGTTTGCAGGCACTGAGGCAACATGCCGGCACGGGGGCGGGGTTTCAGTTGGCGATGCGCGACCTGGGAATCCGTGGCGCCGGCAGTCTGCTGGGGGCGGCGCAGAGCGGACACATTGCGGCGGTGGGCTTTACGCTTTACTGTCAGTTGCTGCGTCAGAGCGTTGCCCGGCTGAAGGGTGAGCCGCCGCCGAGGTTGGCAAATGTGATCCTGCGGCTGGACTTGATGGATTTGTCGCCCGGCACGGCCGATGCCGACCGTGCGGCCTGTTTCCCCTACGGCTATATCGACGAGGAACCGCAGCGGATTGCGGCTTACCGGCGTCTGGCGGAGTGTGTGACCCTGAGCGAAATCGATGCGCTGAAGAGCGAGTTTCAGGACCGCTACGGCTCGCCACCCAGGGCGGCCGAGCGGCTGTTCAGGGTGGCGCAGTTGCGGGTACGGGCGGCAGGTGCCGGCATTCAACGTATCGAAGTCCAGCAGGGTGAAGTGCGGCTGTTCCGTGACGGAGCACCCTGGCGCAGGCGGGGAAATTTGCCCCTGATCACAACCAAGTCAGTCGATGCGCAGCTCAAGGCGCTGACACAGCTCGTGCGGATTATGCGCTGAAGACGCGGAAGCG
>CAZMGQ010000025.1:0-12093 GCA_964565855.1 uncultured Lentisphaerales bacterium
TGACGACCGCCCGGTCGGTTTTCTGGGTGATCGGCAGTCAGGATGGCGGCGGGTGTACGGAAGTGGCACTTGGCGACCTCAGCCAGCACGCCGGGGCCCTTGGCCTTGACCAGCTCTTCGGCTACCGCACGGACCTGTGGCGAGGCACCTTTGGGCAGTGTCTGGCCATGTTGTTCGCCCAACGCTGTAAGACTGCGCAGAAAAGTTTCCCGCGCCAGGATCGAAGCTGCGGCAACGGCGATATCTGACTCGGCGCGGTGACGTTGTTCGAGCACTATCTTGCGGCCTTTTTTCATCAGAGCCCGTTCGACATCCGATTTGTTGCCGAACTGGTCCGAAACCGCACGTGGGCAGGAGGGGATGGTATCGAGAATATTTTCGATCGTACGGGCATGGGCCCAGGCCAGCAGGCGGTTGACGCTGCGCATTTTGGCATAGAGCCGGTTGTAGGTCGGATTGCTGATGCGCACGACGCTGAAGCGGTTGGTCCCAAGCAGGTTGCGGATGGCCGTTCCGAGTCGCAGCATCTGGGCATCGCTGGAGATGCGTTTGCTGTCGCGCACCCCGAGTTCCTGCATGGCTTTGGCCAGATCTTCGTTGACGTAGGCAGCGGCGATCACGAGCGGGCCGAAGTAGTCGCCCTTGCCGCTCTCGTCGATCCCCATGTGGGGGGAAACGGCTTCGGGGGTCAGGACATCCTCGTAGCCGATGGTGGCGGCACCGAGGACGAGCGGCTCCATGATGTTGAGCACGAACTCTTCGGCACCTCTGCCCTGGATCAGGCATTTGCCGCTATTGTAGAGGTTGACGCGGCAATTCCAGCCGACAGCATCCACCGCCACCCTGGTGTGGGGCACCTGGCAGGGGCGGTAGTTGCCGGTTTCGAGCAGTTCCGCGAGAGTATCCTGCTGAGCGGGCGTCAGCGGAAAGGTAAAAGATGTTTTAGGAGGCATGATTATCGTTGGATCACCACGGGGACATCGTCCTCAGTATCGAGTACGGATGCCTCGTCGACGACTTCCGGAGTTCGGTAAGTCGGGAGATAACGATAATAGACTTCCAGTTGCAGTGTGGCAAGTGCCGTATCCATCACGGGGCGATCGGACTGGGAGTCGTTGTTCTCCCACCAGCCGATTTCCTGGGCCTCACCCCGATGGTCAACATAGCCGGATTCGCCCTTGCTGAGGATCTTCTGGGCCCTGACATATTCTGGTTGCATGATGTTGTTCCAGCGGGTCCAGCGTGAGCCGCCGGCGTGGAACATGGCCTGGGTGGCATAGTAGAAGTAGTACTGCGGGCTGCCACCGGGCACGGTAGGACTATCCCAGGCGAGTAACCACTGATCCATCAGCTCGAGCGTTTTGGAGACTTCGGATGCGTTGCCGGCCCCCATAAGCTGCATACAGAGGGTACCGACGGCTGAGAGACCGCCGCGGCCGGGGCTGGTATAGCCGAAGCCGCCATCCTTGTGGTAGTTGACCCGGAAGCCGGGGACCGACTGTCTGTAGGCTTCGTCGAGTCCGGGGACCTGGATATCTTCGGCCATTTTGGCAGCCTTGATCGCCTGGGCACACCAGCCCATGACAGAGGTGTCGTCGCGGTCGGTCTGGGCCATTTTATAGTCCCATCCGCCATTCGGGTGCTGACCGCGGACGATAATGGCTATGGCTCGTTCGGCAGCTTCCCGAACCATCGGCACCTTGGTCATGGAGTAGGCTTCACAGATGGCATAGGTGGCGATCGGGTGCGAGTAGCTGCCGCCATCGCCATCGCGGATCCAGCCTTCGGCAGTCTGTTTATTGACCAGATATCGGATCGCTTTTTCAACCGTCGGGCCGAATTCTTCCGAAGCCGGGGTTTCACCATGGGCCAGGAAACAGAGCAGCGCCAGGCCGGTCATGGCGGCCTTGGACTTTTGCCACGAGCCGTCGGGCTGCTGATTCTTGGCCAACCAGCGCAGGGCACGCAACACGGCGGCCTCGCTGGCATCGTTGCCACCATGCTGTCGTCTGGCCGCTCCGATCGCGCCGGGATTGCGGCTGCCGTAGATGCCGCGCATGATGATCGGACTCTTGACGATGGCAACCGAGTCGAAGGCCGCCGGCTGGGGACTCATGGGCTGATCCGAAACCGTCGAGACCGGCTGCGGCACGTTGATATCAACGGTAATGTCAAGATCGACCGGATCGGCAAACTCCGGCGGCTCAGGCGGCTCGGGCGGATCCTCAAATTCAATTATGTCAGGATTTACTATTTCAGTCGGGATTCCGCGCTGCGCCATCTGCCCCTGTCCGCCGAAGGCCACCATGATAACGACCACAATCATCGGCACGACCGTGGCCAGGAAGGGAGCCGAGAGACGCTGCAACTGCAGTTTGGCAAACTTGTATTCGCCACTCTCCCTGGGCTGGGAGAGACCGCTGAACATGCGACGCATACGTTCGGCGAAGCTCAGCTCTTCGAAGAGCTTCATCATTTCCTGATAAGCACGGTCGTGCTCGAAAACTTCAAACTGTTCCTGGCTCATTTTTTTACACTGAGAGTTTTAGTTGCCATGCGAATGTCAGCGCTGGATGACAACGGGGACATCGTCCTCGGTATCGAGCACTGAGGCCTGGTCGATCACTTCCGGGTTGCGGAAGGTCGGCAGGTAGCGGTAATAAACTTCCATTTGCAGGGTGGCGAGAGTGGTATCCATGACGGGACGGTCGCTGCTGGCGTCGGAGTTTTCCCACCAGCCGATTTCCTGGGCGTTGCCCTCGTGGTCAACGTAGCCGGATTCCTGTTTGGTCAGGATCTTCTGGGCCCTGATGTACTCCGGCTGCATGATGTTGTTCCAGCGTGTCCAGCGCGAGCCGCCGGCGTGGAACATCGACTGGGTGGCATAGTAGAAGTAGTACTGCGGGCTGGGACCGGGCTTGCCGTTGTCCCACGAGAGCTCCCATCCATCCATCAGCTCCAGCGTTTTGGCCACTTCGGGCGAGTTGCTTTCGCCCATGAGCTGCATGCAGAGTGCTCCTACCGATGAGAGGCCGCCGCGGCCGGGACTGGTATAACCGAAGCCTCCATTGCGGTGATAGTTGACCCGGAAGCCGGCGTTTGAGAGTTTGTAGGCTTCGTCAAGCCCTGGAATCTCAAGATCTTCAGCCATTTTGGCAGCCTTGACAGCCTGGGCACACCAGCCCATGACGGAGGTATCGTCACGGTCGGTCTGGGCCAGCTTGTAGTCCCAACCGCCGTTGGGGTGCTGGCCGCGCACGACATGCACCATGGCACGTTCGGCGGCATCTTTGACCATCGGTATCTTGGTCAGGGTATAGGCTTCGCAGAGGGCATAAGCCGCGATCGGGTGCGAATAGTTGTTGCCGTCACGATGTCGGAACCAGCCGTCGGGATTCTGCGTATCGACGAGGAAGCGGATGCCTTTTTCGACCGTCGGGCCGAACTCTTCCGAGGCGGGAGTCTCACCGTGGGCCAGATAGCAGAGCAGTGCCAGCCCTGTCATGGCTGATTTGGCCTTGAGCCACGAACCATCGGCCTGCTGATTTTTGGCCAGCCAGCGCAGGGCACGCAGTACTGCGGCTTCACCGGCGGCGCTGCCGCCGTGCCGACGGATGGCCTGTCCCCGGGCACCGGGATTGCGGCTGCCGTAGATGCCCCGCATGATGATCGGGCTTTTGACAATCGCCACCGAGTCAAATGCCGCCGGCTGGGGGCTCATCGGCTGATCCGAGACTGTTGAAACCGGCTGAGGCACACTGATATCAACGGTGATGTCAATATCGACCGGGTCGGCAAACTCCGGCGGCTCGGGCGGCTCGGGAGGATCCTCAAAGTCGATTATGTCAGGATTTACAATTTCAGTCGGAATCCCGCGCTGTGCGAGCTGTCCATGTCCACCGAAGGCCACCATGATAACGATCACGATCAGCGGCACGATCATGGCCATGAAGGGAGCCGAGAGACGCTGCAACTGCAGTTTGGCAAACTTGTATTCGCCACTCTCCTTGGGCTGGGAGAGACCACTGAACATGCGGCGCATCCGTTCGGCGAAGCTCAGCTCCTCGAAGAGCTTCATCATTTCCTGATAAGCGCGGTCGTGTTCGAAAACTTCGTATTGTTCTTCGTGCATGGCTATACTCCTCTAAAAATACTTGCCGTGTTGGCGTCTTCACGGCCTGCTACACACTATAACGATCCTCGCGTCGCGTTTCTTAGATAATTTGTAAAAAAACTTTAATCCTGTCAATATACCGCCCATGGATTCACCCGCAAACTCCGTCTATGACCTGACCCCGGACGACTGGAACAGTTTCGTCAAAGAATGGGGTCTGCCCGCCTTCCGTGCCGGCCAGATTCAGCATTGGCTCTATCAGCAGCATGTGGCTTCTTTCGACGAGATGACCAACCTGCCGCTTTCGCTGCGCGAACGGCTGGGCCGCAGCCTGCGCGACCTGGGCGGCACAGCGCGTCTGCGCGAACACTCCGGCAGCGAGGGTCAGACTGTCAAGCTGCTGCTGGAATTGCACGATGGGGAATGTATCGAAACAGTGCTGATCCCGGCCCGTGGCCGCAATACTGTCTGTATTTCCTGTCAGGCGGGCTGTGCTTTCGATTGTGCCTTCTGTGCCAGTGGCAAACGCGGTCTCGTGCGCAGCCTTTCCCCCGGCGAAATCCTGGCCCAGGTGGCCCATGTCGCACGCCTGCTGGGGGAACGGCCCGGCAACATCGTTTTCATGGGTATCGGCGAGCCGTTTGCCAACTACGACGCCGTTCTCGCCGCTGTCCGGCAGCTCAACGATCCCGCCGGCTTCGGCATTGGGGCACGCCACATCACCATCAGCACCTGCGGGGTTGTGCCGGGCATCCGGCGGCTGGCGGGCGAGGGCCTGCAGGTCGAACTTTCGGTTTCGCTCCACGCCCCCACGAACGGTCAACGCAATGCCCTGATGCCCGTCAACAAACGCTGGCCGCTCGAAGACCTGCTGGCCGCCTGCCGCGACTATACCGCCGCCACCAACCGCATCATAACTTTTGAATATACTCTCATTCGCGACTTCAACGACCGTCCTTCCGATGCCGCCCGTCTGCTGGAACTGCTGCGCGGTCTCAAGTGCCGCGTCAACCTGATTCCCCTCAGCCCGGTCGATGAGTTCGCCGGCGAACCGCCACCCGCCCGGACCCTCTACGGCTTTCGCGATGCCCTGCTGCGTGAGGGGCTCAACGCCACGCTGCGCACCTCGCGCGGTCTGAATGTCAATGCCGCCTGTGGTCAGTTGCGTTTGCAGAGCGCCGGCCGAACCGAAAACGGAGCCGCCCGATGAACCGAAGAATCGACGATGGAGTCGCCAGCCGTGTCGAAGCACTCGAAATCCTGCTGCGCTGGATGGAAACCGGCGACTTCCCCGACCGTCTGCTCGACGGGGTCGCCCCGACGCGGCGCAGTTTTGTGATGGAGCTGGTCTATGCCACGGTACGCTGGGTACGTGCGATCGAGGAGGTGCTGGCTCCGCGCCTGCGCCAGCCTCCGATCATCGAGGCCGAAGCGGCGCTGCTGCTCGGCGGCTGTCAGCTCCTGATTCTCCGCGATATACCAGCCTATGCTGCGCTTCATACAACAGTCGAAGCCCTCAAGATTGTCGGTCCGCGCCTGGCACCGATCCGCCTGGTGAATGCCGTGCTGCGCGACCTCGAACGCAACCTCGAACGCAATCTCCAGCAGCTTGCCGAACGTCCGCTGGCCGTCCGCACCTCACATCCGGACGATCTCGTGGCAGGCTGGACCTCACGCTGGGGAACCGAACGAGCCGCTGCCATCTGCGAGTGGAACAACGAACCGGCCAAGGTCAATGTCCTGACTCTGCCACAGGGCCCCACACGCGAAGAACTGGAAAACGGGTTCACGCAGGCGGGCGTCAGGTTCAGTCGACATCCCATTTTCGAAGAAGCACTGGTGCTGGATCATGGCGTGCGGGTGTTCGATCTGCCGGGTTTTGCCGAGGGCTCTTTTGCCATTCAGGACCCGGCGACTCTGGCAGCGGTGGAACTGTTGCAGGTTGAACCGGGACAACGGGTGCTCGACGCCTGTGCCGCACCGGGAGGCAAGGCCGCCCGTATCGCCCGGCTCCTGCAGGGACAGGGCGAACTGGTGGCGCTGGACCGTCATGTCGACCGTCTGCCTGCACTGCGCGAAACACTGACACGTCTGGCACCGGGGCAGAATGTAACCGTGCAGGAGGCGGATGCTACCCGCATTACGGCAGATGATCTCGGCGGTTTGTTCGACCGGATTCTTCTGGATGTGCCCTGCAGCAATTCCGGCGTGCTGCGACGGCGTCCCGATGCCCGTTGGCGTATCGACCGGGAGCGGACGGTACAGCTCGTACGCCTCCAACAACATTTGCTTGAAAATGCCGCTACACTGCTGGCTCCCGGCGGACGACTGGTGTACAGCACCTGCAGTATTGATGCCGCCGAGAACGAAGAACAGATCGCGGCTTTTTTGAAGCACCACCCGCAATTCCGGCTGGTGGATTCTGTGATGCTCCTGCCCCCCGGCACCGACGGCGCCTATGCCGCAGCGCTGGAGCTGTAAAAAAAATATAAAACAGGCATTCTTGCCTGTTAAGAGAACGCTACCCAAACCGCCAAAAGAAAAATCGTCGGAGGTAGGGCGCAATCACCGTAGTCTGTCGCCTTGTAGCAAGTTTATCCGAGGTTCAGGCCGTGAGGCCGCGCCTCGGAGTGGCCCCCCGATGAGCAACACACACTTACACCGAAAATGCCAGCAGTCCCTCCCGCTGCTCAGGCACGCACCTCCAGGACTATCGTCAGGGGATCGTCGGCGGTGGATCGGGTTCGATCTCCAGGATCGCCATGGCATCGGCCGGCTCAATGCGGTAGAGCGAGCCACGCCCCATGTAAAACCCGTGACGTTCGATCAGGTGGATATTCAGATCGGTGAAAAGCAGCTCACGCCCGAGACGACGGTTGAAGACGCGGGTGTTGGTCTTGGAGACGGTGCCATCCTCATAAGGACAGGGCAGCCGGCCACGCACACCATCGACGATGACATCGAAGTTGTCCCCGACGGGGATCGAGTTGCCCAGACCACCGGCACCGGCGCGGCGCAACTGGCGCATGCGACGGGCGATGGTGATGTTGGTAGTGCCGAGGCGACGGACAGCAGCCTCGTCTTCAACCAGAATATCGACCAGACGACGGGTGTCGGTACCGAGCATTCCGTCGCGGGTGATTACTCCCGGCTGCATCTGCGCCTGGGCGCGGTCTTCGATTGCGGTCTGTTTCATGGTTAGAACTTGTCGTAGAAGATCTGTTCGCTGGGCATGCCCTTGTCTGAAAGCACCTTGATACAGGCATCGATCATGAGGGGGCTGCCGCAAAGGTAGGCCTGTTTGTCGGCGGCCGATGCGACATGGCGTTCGACCACCTCGGTAATGAGTCCGGTCTCGCCGTCCCACTGGTCTTCCGGGTCGGGATGTGAGAGAGCCGGGATGAACTTGAAGTTGGGCATCTGCTCTTCGAGCTGGCGCATTTCGTCGAGCAGGAAGAGGTCGCGCACGGCCCGGGCACCGAAGAAGTAACGTACCGGACGCTGGTTGCCGTTTCGCAGCATGTCGAGCAGGATCGACTTGATCGGTGCCATGCCCGAGCCACCGGCAATACAGATCATTTCGCTGTCGCCCTCACGCAGTCCGAAGTCACCGTGAGGGCCGTTGATTGTCATCTTCTGTCCTACCTTGAGGTGCTGATGCACATAGGTGGAACAGATGCCGTTGGGTACGAGACGCACCTCCACTTCGACGACGTTCTTTTCGGCCGGTTCCGAAGACATTGAATAAGCGCGGTAAACGGGTTCATCCGTCAGTTCGTACTCGGGCACTTCGATCTGGATGAACTGGCCGGCTTTGTAATCCATTTCAACCGGCTCCAGCAGCTTCAAGCGCACTTCCTTGATATCGTAAGTCAGGTCGCGCAGGCTCACGACCTCGGTCTCGAACTGTTTGACGCTGAAGAGTTCCTCGGGGATCTCCATCTCGATATCGTTTTTGACCTTGACCTGACAGGTCAGCCGCACGCCGTCGCGATGTTCCTCGGCTGTCAGCCAGGGCAGCTCGGTCACGAGTGCCTCGCCGGCACCGGCGGTGATCTTGCATTTGCAGAGACCGCAGGAACCGCGTCCACCACAGGCCGAAGGGATGAAGATGTCTTCATCCTTGAGGGTTGTCAGCAGTGTGCGACCACCTTCGACCTCCAGCTCACGATCTTTGTTGATCTTGAGCTTGACCTGTCCGTAGTAGTTGATCGTGGCATCGGCGACCACCATGATGATCGCCAGAAAGAGCGAGATCCCGCAGAGTACTCCGACGCTCAGCAGAAACTCTCTGACGGGGAAGTTGACTAAAATATCCGCTAACATGTTGTAAATTCGCTCGGTGGGGTGATGCGCCAGGCGCTCAGGAAATGTTCATCATGCCGTTGAAACCGGTAAAAGCCAGTGCCATGATACCGGCAATGATCAGTGCGATGCCCGCACCCTCGAGTCCCAGCGGGACTCGGGCACGGACCATCTTCTCGCGAATGCCGGCCATGGCCATGATCGCCAGTGTCCAGCCGACTCCGCTGCCGAAGCCATAGGCCAGCGACTGGATAAAGGTGTACTCGCGGATGATCATGAAGAGACTGGCACCCATGACAGCGCAGTTGACGGCGATCAGGGGCAGGAAGATACCCAGTGCCGCATAGAGACGCGCCGAAACACGGTCGATGATCATCTCCACTATCTGGGTGAAGGCGGCAATCACCACAATAAACACGATGAAGCGCAGGTGCTCGAGCCCCAATTTCTGCAGGATGCCGTAATAGACCACCCAGTTGAGGGCACTGGTGGTGGTCATCACAAAGATGACAGCCGAACCGAGCCCGGTAGCAGTCTTGAGTTCGCGCGATGCACCCAGAAACGGACACATGCCGAGGTAGTTGGTGAGCAGGATGTTGTTGGTGAAAACAGCCGCAAACAGCACCGTGAACCAGGAGAGTGTATCAGGCATTGGTCGCGCCTCCTTCGGCTGGAATCAGCCAGAATTTCTTGATGATCCACATGAAGATCGCCAGCATGAAGAAACCGCCCGGTGCCATGACCATGATCGACCAGTTGACCCAGCCTGCCGGCATGACGGCGATCCCCCAGAAAGTGCCGGCACCCAGCAGCTCACGCACGACGGCAATCGTCATCAGCACATAACTGTAACCGAGGGTGGAGGAGATGCCATCGACGAAGGCGATCCAGGGCGGACTCGTCAGCGCACAGGCTTCAGCACGCCCCATCAGGATGCAGTTGGTAATAATCAGGCCGACATAGGGGCCGAGCTGCTTGGAGATATCCGGCGCGTAGGCCTTGATCACGATGTCAATCATGATCACGTAACAGGCCGCCACCAGCAGTTCCACAATCATGCGCACCTGCGAGGGGATGCCCTTGCGCAGGGCCGAGATGGTGACGCTGGTCATCGAAACCGCGAATACCAGTCCGAGGCACATGACAACGGTGTTCTTGAGGACGTTGGTCACAGCCAGCGTCGAACAGATGCCGAGCACCTGTACGAAGACCGGATTGTTGGTCCCCAGGTTTTCCCGGAAAATTTTTGCAGTGCGGGATCTGGCCATCAGTCCGCCCTCCCTTGTTCTCCGTCCGCAGAGTCATGCTCTGTCAGGACGCGGTTCAAAATGTCCTGTACCGCCACCACAGTGATTGTGGCACCGGTGATGCCGTCAATTTCATCATTCTGTTCCGAACGGGTGCCCTCGGGAACGCGCTTAAGCTGGCCGAACTTGCCACGCATCTGTTCGGAGTACCAGGGTTCGCCGATCCTGGCACCGAGCCCCGGTGTCTCACCCTGCTCTAGAACGGCGATCCCGGTCAGCTTGCTGATGCCGTCCAGGTCAGTGGCAATACCGACCGCGAGGCGGATCGTGCCCCAGAGTCCGGCGCCCGAACGTTCGACCACCTGCACCGCTTTATCACCTTCATCCATCTGGACGGTGTAGCGGGGCGGCAGGGCTGCCGGATCGACTGCAACAGAGTCAACAAACCATTGCGGCAATTCGGCATCCGGCAGCTTCGGCAGTCCGGCAGCCTGACGCAACGCCCGTTGCAGGAAGAGTTTCTCGTTCTGGGCGACCCGTTCCTGGGTGGCGACATGCAGTGCCGAAACTGTGGCACCGAAAACCAGCGTCACCGCCAGGGTGAAGAAGATCGTCCAGGCTCGCTCCCGGATCTTTTTGCGTGAAGGGGCAGCTTGGTTCATGCCTGGGTCCCTCCTGCTACCGGAGCGGCGGGCTTGGCGGCCGCCGGGGCAGCCTTTTTAGGTGCCGGGCGCTTGGCCGGTTTCAGATCCTTGATTGCCCGGTCCATCAGCGGTGCAAACATGTTGGCCAGCAGAATGGCAAACATCGTCCCGGCCGGCCAGGAGGAGAAGGTCGCAATCAGGACCGACATCGAGCCCACGAAAACGCCGAAAATCCAGCGGCCTTCGTTCGAGGTCGAGGCGGTAATCGGGTCGGTGGCATAGAAGAAGATTCCCAGCAGGAAACTGGCCGAGAAGGCCGCCCGCAGCGGATCAACCGCCTTGCCGGTTGCATGTTCTCCCCAGCCCAGCCACCAGGCCAGCGTCTGAAAGAGGAGAAATCCCAGTAGGGCTCCATATACAATCCGGTGGTTGGCGATCTTTTTCCAGACCAGGTAACCGCCGCAGAGAATCACCAGTCCGGCCGAAGTGCCGCCCAGCACACCCGAAACCCCGTTGCCCAGCAGGAGATCGACGATGCTGCTGTCGGTTCCCTGCCGCATCAGTGCGCCCGGCGTGGCTGTCGCTATGGCATCGACGCCATTGATCAGGTTGTTGCTGATAACGTTGCCCCATCTGGCAAAGCCGCCGGGAAAACCGGAAAAAGGTTCGCACCAGTGGGCGGTCATATAATTGCCGAAGCTGATATAGAGAAAGGCGCGCCCGGTCATGGCCGGGTTGAAGACGTTGCGGCCGAATCCGCCAAACACCATCTTGCCGAAAAGCATGCCGAAGACGGCCCCCAGTGCGGCCATCCACATCGGCAACATCGGCGGCAGCGAAAGGCCGAAGAGCGTACCGGTAACGATAGCTGCCGAGCTGACCGGTTCACGCCAGTTGCGGGTGAAACTGCGCTCGGTGAGCCAGGCCGCAACATTGCAGACCATAATCGTCGCCAGGGCACGCCAGCCGAAGAAGTACACCGCAGCTACAACCAGCGGTGTGCAGGCCCACAGGACGCGCACCATCGGTCTCTGCCAGTTGATCCAGGCAACCGGCTTGGCCGGCGGCTTGGGCGTCGCTTTTTTTTCCATGGATTCCTCTTGCAAATGGAGAAGCAGGACAAACCGGATCATTCCGGTTCGCCCCGCGCGATGAGGTGAATGTTCTCAATTCAGACGGCAGGTGTCAATATGGAATCTCTACCAACTGCCAAGAATATCCCGCAGCAGCTCCAGAGCCGCTTCAACGGAAAGCTTGCGCACGGCTTCGCGGCCGACAGGCCAATGGCAGATCTGTCGCCGGTTTGTACTGCCGCTGCTGGCATGCAGTACCACCGTGCCGACCGGCTTCTGTGTTGTGCCGCCGCCCGGCCCGGCAATTCCCGTTACCGCCACAGCCAGGTCAACCCCGAACTGCTGGCGTGCGCCCTCCGCCATGGCTTCGGCGACGGCGGCACTGACAGCCCCATGGGTTTCGATCAGCTCCGCTGGCACGGCGAGGGCGGAGACTTTCACCTCGTTGGCATAGGCCACGATGCCGCCCTTGAAATAAGCTGACGACCCCGGTCGCGTCGTCAACGCCGCCCCGACCAGCCCCCCGGTACAGGACTCGGCCGTGCCGATCGTCACCCCATGGCTGTGGCAGAGTCCGGACACTGCCACAAGAGCCGCCTCAATCCTAGCTTGATACTGTTTGTCTGCCAGACGCAGCAGCGCCGCCACCTGGACATCCTTGGTCAGGGGAATGACAACTGTTTCAAAGAGCTTGCCGATCGCCGCCACCA
>CAZMGQ010000026.1:0-12075 GCA_964565855.1 uncultured Lentisphaerales bacterium
GTGGATGTCTATGTCCAGCCCGAGCGTATCTATCCGCTCAAGGATCGTGCCGCCCACCTGATCGGCTATGTCGGCCGCCGTCAGCCGGAGCAGGACGATCAGGCGCAGGATCGGGAGGAGGATTACGACTTCTACCTGCCCGACCTGGTGGGGCGCGATGGAATCGAAAAGAGCTTCGACAACTATCTGGCCGGACGTCCGGGCGGACAGTTGATCCGCGTCAATGCTGTCGGCTACAAGCACGAAGCCCAGACCGGGCGTGAGCCGGTGCGCGGCAGCGATGTAACTCTCACGCTTGACCTGCGTCTGCAGCAGGTGGCCGAAGATGTTCTGCGCGGCCTGCGGGGCGCGATTGTGCTGCTCGACAGTCAGACCGGCGAGGTTCTCGCCATGGCCAGTGCGCCACGCTACGACCTCTCGCAGTTTGTTCCCACCCTGCCACAGCACGTCTGGAACCGGCTCAGCCGCAGTCCGACTTATCCGCTGCTCAACCGTGCCACCCACGGCATCTATCCGCCAGGCAGTGTTTACAAGCCGGTCATCTCACTGGCGGCGCTGGATGAGGGACTGGTCAATCCCGAGACACGGATCAACTGTCCCGGCTACTACCTGATGCCCAACGACAGCAAAATCCGCTGCTGGCACCTGATCGGCCATGGCGATATCCGCCTGCAGGCCGCCATTGCCGAGTCCTGCAACACCTATTTCTGCCATATCGGGGTCGAGCTGGGCTATTTCCCGCGGATTTACAACGACAGCAAGCTGCTCGGTCTGGGACAACGTCCCGAACTTGAACTGCCGGCCGCCGCCGGCAATCTGCCGACTGATGAGTGGAAGCGCCGCCGCTGGGGCGATAGTTGGCGCACGGGAGACACGGCCAACCTCGCAATCGGACAGGGTTTCATTACTGCGACCCCGCTCCAGATGGCTGTGATGACGGCCGCCTTTGCCAACGGCGGCAAGGTGTTGCGTCCGCGTCTCGTGCTCGAGCCCTACGACCGCCGTTCACCCGTAGTGGCCCGGATGCCCTGGAAAGATGGCTCTCTACGGGCTGTCCGGCGCGGCATGTACGATACGATCCACTCTGCGCGCGGCACCGGAGGTCATGCCAGGATCGAGGGACATACCCTGGCCGGCAAAACCGGCACGGCCGAATATTATGACCGTGGTGTACGCCGCAAACATGCCTGGATGATCGCTTACGGTCCCTTCGAAGACCCGCGCTACGCCATGGCTGTAGTGGTCGAAAACTCCGATTCCGGTGGTCGCGCTGCCGGCCCGATTGTGCATCACGTGTTTTCGGCTCTCTTCGCCCAACCGGTCAATCCCGTCATCGTGCCTGAGTCGCTCGAAGACTGGGAGCCGGATGCCAGCCCCGAGGCCGGAGAGGAAGCAGTGCCGGATCCCTTGCTCACCCCATCACAACGGTTTCCCTCCAGCGGACTTGGTGGCAGTGTCCCGACTCTGCCACCGATCGGTGCTGAAAGGGGGCTGGCATGATGATGGCACGTGGTGAAAAGCGACTGCTGCCCCAGGTGCGGGTCAGACATTTCATGCGGCACTTTGTTGCTGTCAACTGGGTGCTGGTGCTCTGTATGCTGGTACTGCTGGTGATCGGTGTTTTCTACATCAACAGTGCCAACGCCGTCCGCAGCGGTGCCGTACGCTGGCAACACGTCCAGCAGTACTCGCGCTGGATACCGCTGGGGCTGGTGCTGCATGTCGTCGTGGCGCGGTTCTCCTACCGGCGCCTGACCGACTGGTCGCTGCTGGCTTATCTGGCGACACTGGCCTTGCTGGTGGCGGTGCTGGCTTTCGGCACCACGCTTTTCGGCGCCCGCCGCTGGCTCTATGGCTTCCAGCCGTCGGAGTTTGCCAAGTTTGCCGTGATCCCGACCATGGCGTTCGTGCTGAGCCGCACGACAATTGTCCGCGGCTGGGTAAGGCTGTTGGCGGCCAGCGCAGTTGCGCTGGTGCCGACGCTCCTGATCGCCGCCCAGCCTGATCTGGGGACGGCCATTGTGCTCGTTTCGGTGACGGCAGCCATGCTCTTTGTTTCGGGCTGTGCGCCAAAAACTCTGACTGTGCTCGCGACCACGTCCGTACTTGGGGCAGCACTTTTTCTGGGGGTAATCCTCGGCCCTGAACTGATCCCGATGAGTGAGCAAGCCCACGATCGGATCGAACGAGTTACCGACAAGTTCATCCGTCCGCACTGGCGCAAAAGGGTTATCTCTTTTGCATTCCCCGATCGCGATCCGCTCGGTGCAGGATGGAACAAACGCCAGTCCGAAATCGCTGTCGGATCCGGCGGTGCCTGGGGCAAGGGCTATCTCAATGGCACGCAGAATATCCTCGGTTTTCTGCCGCAATCAGTTTCATCGACCGACTTCATCTTCTCGGTCATCGCCGAAGAGGCCGGCTACTACGGCGGCTCGTTGCTTCTGCTGCTGCTCTATGCCGGGCTGCTGGGAGCGATCGGTACGACCGCCTTTTTGTGTCGCGACTCAACCGGTCGTTTGATTTGTGTCGGGGTGGGCACTCTGTTGTTCACTCATATTTTCGTCAACATCGCCATGACGGTGGGGCGGGTGCCGATTACCGGTTTGCCGCTGCCCCTGATCAGTTACGGGGGATCGTTCACCATCTCCACCATGGCAATGCTGGGACTCGTACAGAGCGTGGCCATTCACGGCCAGCGCCAGGAACATTCACGTTAGCGCCGCATCAGGCGGCATTCAGGAGGTTGCCTTGTTCAAGGATATAGTTAAAAAATGGTTCGCGCCCTCAACGGGGCCGGTCAAGCGCGAGATAATCGTCAATGCCGAAAGTCTCGAAACGCGTGTCGCCGTGCTGGAAAACGGCCGGCTGGAGGAGTTTCAGATCGAACACCCCACCGAGGAGCGGCTGGTGGGCTCGATCTTCAAAGGTCGTATCCAGAATCTGGAGCACGAGCTGCAGGCGGCGTTTGTCGATGTGGGCATGAAGAAAAATGCCTTTCTGCATTACTGGGACATGAATCCCGATGATGAATCGCGACTCGATGAAGACGATGACGAAAACAGCCGCCGGCGTCGTCCGCGCAGTAAGCGTTTTACCAATGAGGAGATTTCGCGCCGCTACCCGCCGGGAGCCGTGATTACGGTACAGGTCTCGAAGGGAGCCATCGGCAACAAGGGGCCGCGGGTCACGGCGAGTCTCTCGATTCCGGGGCGCTATCTGGTGCTGATGCCCGGCTGCAACCTGCGGGGTGTTTCGCGCAAGATCGGCGATGCGGCCGAACGGGCGCGCCTCAAAAAGGTGCTCGACCGTCTGCCACTGCCGAAAGACTGTGGCGTGATCGTGCGGACCGCCGGTGCCGGTGCCAACAAACGCAGCTTTGTGCGTGATCTGCGCGTGCTTCTGACTTCCTATGAAGATCTGCAGACTGGTATCCGCGAGAAGGCCGCTCCCTGCTGCGTCTATGAGGAGCCCGATCTGGCAATGAGGGTTGTACGCGACTGGATGACCGAGGATATCGACCGGATCGTGGTCGACAACCCTGAGGTTTACGAACGTATCCGTACCGAGGCGGCACGCTTTTCGCGCCGCTCACGCAATCTCGTCCAGCTCTACGAGGGTCACCAGCCGATTCTCGAACACTACGGCGTAGAAAAACAGGTCGAAGACACCTTCCGCCGCAAGGTCGTTCTCAAATCGGGCGGATACCTCGTTTTCGACGAAACCGAAGCCATGATCGCGATCGACGTCAACACCGGTCGCCACAAGGGACGCAACTCACAGGAGGACTCAATCCTGGAGGTCAACCTCGAAGCTTCGGAGGAAATCGCCCGCCAACTGCGGTTGCGCAATATCGGGGGGCTGGTGGTGGTCGACTTTATCGACATGAAACCGCGTAAGCATCAGCAGGCGGTTTACAGATCGATCCGGGCGGCCTTCAGGCGCGACAAAGCCCGCACCAATATCCTGCCGATCTCGGAACTGGGCATTCTCGAAATGACCCGCCAGCGACTCGACGAGAGCCTGCTCTCGCAGATGCATCAGGAATGTCCCTACTGTCATGGCCGTGGTTCTATCCGTTCGCCGTTGCAGCTCAGTGTCGATATCCAGCGGCGTCTCGGAGCGATTATCCGTCGCAACCAGTTCGAGAAAAAGGAGCCCGACCTGCAGGTCTGTGTCCACCCCAGCGTACTCGACCGGCTACGCACCGAGGACGAGGAGTTTGTGGTCAACCTCCAGCGCGACTACAAGGGCAAGCTGACCTTCAAGTCGGATCCGCTCCGCATCGTCGAGTCTTACAGCATCCTCGATGCCGGCAGCGGCAAGACGCTCTATGCCTTCGGCGAACAGAAACCTATCTGAGTTTGAAGCAGACAGCTCCTCTCACGGCAGCCACTGCTGCATGGTCCAGGCCTGTTCCCAGAACATCCACTCATAGCGTGTGCCGATGACAAAGGCTTCGACAGCCCTTTCACGTTCGGCCTCTGTGGCTCCGGCAGCGAATCGCTCCAGCTTCTCACACAGCTCGGTCACATAGGTCTCGAACTGCGGGTCGCTGTAGAGGCGCAGCCAGTCGGCATAAGGATGTGAGTCGGAAATCTCGCCCAGCTCGGACAACAGTGACCGCCCGAGATCGATATAGAGCCAGGGGCAGGGCGACAGTGCCGCCGCTGCTTCGACCAGGCTGCCGGTCTGTGCCACAGCCACGATGTGATCCTGGTAGGCACGGTTGAAAGGTGTCACCTCCAACGCGGCCACCGAGGCCTCATCATAACCCAGTTTGCGGCCATATTCCTCGTGGAGGGCACCTTCGGTCACCAGAGCCACACGTGCCGAATCGATGAACCAGAGCTTGTCCTGCGGAGACGCACAACGTGCTGCCACAATGGCACTGGCCGAGGCATAAGCTTCCAGATAGCGCGCGTCCTGCATCTGGTAGAACTTGAATTTCTCCACTGAAAGCTCGCCTGACGCCAGCTCACGGACAAAGGGATGGTCGAAGGATGCCTGCCAAGGTTTGCGGGCGGCATCGTAACACTGTTGGGCAAAGGGCGGGATCTGTTCTCTTGTCTGCTTCATTGGTCTGTTCTCCTGGTAGCGAGTCGCCAGGCAGGAAAACAGGCTGTGGCAAAATGTTGCCGCCGGCTTCTGTCCGCACACCGACTCCCTACGGCGGTCCTAACCGCTTCAGGTTCCGAGGGTTTCCACTGTGGAATCTCAGCGAACATGCACCGGCACATCCGCACCCCTGTCGTTGAATCAATACTCTATAATCGACAGCATCAGAATTCAAGAGGAAAACTTTCCGTAGCTTGGCGCGTCCGTGAAACTCTCGCATTTTTTGTCGGATTGCGCTATACTGACAGCTTGTTCCAAACGAAAAGTTAGCATTATTCTGTCATGCCGATTTACGAGTTTTACTGTGGGGCCTGCAATACGGTCTATAACTTCTTTTCCCGCCGGGTCGATACCACAACGGTGCCGCCGTGCCCTGATTGTCAGGCACCTCTCTCGCGCGAAATCTCCCGCATTGCTTTTCTTAGCCGTCAGGGAGACGGTGGGGAGGATGGGCTGGGCGATATTCCGATCGACGAATCCCGCATGGAGCAGGCCATGGATGCCATGGCCGGTGATTTCGAACGCATGGGCGACAGTGAAGATCCGCGCCAGGCAGCGGATCTGATGCGCAAGTTTTCTGACCTGAGCGGACTGCGCTTCAACAGCGAAATCGAGGGCGCACTCGAACGGATGGCCGAGGGTGAGGATCCCGATGTTGTCGGGGCCGAGCTGGATGCCATGATGGAGGAGGGGGCCGATCCATTTGTGCCCGAAGGCCGCGGTAAAAGAGCGTCGCGCCTCGCCGCCCCGCATCACGACCCCACACTTTACGATATGCCAACAACATGAAGATTCTCTGTGTCGGCGACGTTGTCGGCAGCCCCGGACGTCGTATCCTCAAATCATATATCGACCGTCTGCGGCGTGCAGGTGATGTGCATGCCGTGGTTGTGAATGGCGAGAATGCCGCCGGTGGCAGTGGTGTCACGGCGGCCCTGGCCGACGAGATGTTCGGCTACGGCATCGATGTCCTGACGCTCGGCGATCATGTCTGGAACCAGCGGGATACAGCGGCTTATCTGGAGCGTGAACGTCGCGCCATCCGCCCCGCCAACCTGCCACCCGGCAGTGCTGGCCGTGGCTATACAACCGTTCAGACCGATCATGGCCCCCTGACTGTAATCGCCCTCCAGGGACGTGTGTTCATGAATCCGGTGGACTGTCCCTTCCGGGCGGTTGACGAACTGCTCGTTGGCCCACTGATGGGCTCGGGGGTGACGCTGGTTGACTTTCATGCCGAAGCAACCTCTGAAAAAGTCTGTATGGGCTGGTATCTGGATGGCCGTGTATCGGGCATGTTCGGCACCCATACACATGTCCAGACAAACGATGCACGTATCCTGCCGCAGGGCACAGCTTATGTGACCGATGTCGGCATGACCGGGCCGCGGGATTCCGTTATTGGCCGTGAGGTCGCCCCGGTTACACAGCGCTTTGTCACCGGTATGCCGGCACGCTTCAATGTGGCGACCGGTCCGGCTGTATTGGAGGCGGCCCTTTTTGATATCGACCGTACCACTCACCGCGCAACTTCCGTCAGCCTGATCCGCGAGGTTGAAAATGGCGGATAAACGCCGGGCTCTCACTGTTATCGCCCTGACAAATCAAATCCGTCAGACTCTGGAGGGC
This sequence comes from uncultured Lentisphaerales bacterium, assembly GCA_964565855.1. GTDB lineage: Bacteria > Verrucomicrobiota > Kiritimatiellia > RFP12 > JAZUKQ01 > CAZMGQ01. The sequence goes on from CAZMGQ010000026.1 coordinate 6,748, forward strand.
AATTTCAAGGGCATCTGGGTCGAGGGCGAACTTTCCAACGTGCGCGTCCAGGCTTCTGGTCACGCCTACTTCACGCTGAAAGACGCTCAGTCGCAGTTGCCGGTTGCCATGTTTGCCGGTTCGCTGCGCTCAGTCAACTTTCGCCTCACCGATGGTCTCAAGGTCGTCATTCGGGGCGATATTTCAGTTTATCCTCCCCGTGGTGCTTATCAGTTGATCGCCTCACGCATCGAAAAGCTGGGCGCTGGCGACCTGATGGCACAGTTCGAAGAGCTGAAGCGCAAGCTCGAAGCCGAAGGTCTGTTCGACAAGGAGCGCAAGCGTGCTTTGCCGCTGTTGCCACGTACGATCGGCATCGTCACTTCCCCCACCGGTGCCGCCATCCGCGACATGCTCACCGTGACTCGCCGCCGCTTTCCCAATCTGCGGATCATTCTCGCTCCGGCCAAGGTTCAGGGCGAAGGGGCGGCAGCCGAAATCGCCGCTTCTATCAATACGTTCAACGAAGCACCGGCTGAAATGCGGCCGGATGTGCTGATCGTCGGACGGGGGGGCGGCAGTATCGAAGACCTCTGGTGTTTCAACGAGGAGATTGTTGCCCGTGCGATTTTCAAGTCCCAGATTCCCGTTATCTCGGCAGTAGGCCATGAGATTGACTTCACCATCAGCGACTTTGTTGCCGATCTGCGGGCACCGACACCATCGGCAGCCGCCGAGGTAGTGGTAGGACGCAAAGATGACTTTCTTAGCCAGCTCACTGCTTATCGCGAGAGTCTGGAGCGGGAGCTGCGTCACGCCCTGCAGAATCGCCGTGCCAGACTGGAGCGGGCCCGCAGTCACCACGTTTTTCGTCAGCCCGAAACTGCGCTGCGTCACCATACACAGCGGCTCGATTACCTCGATGCCCGTTTGCGCAGCGTACTGCTCAAAGCCAGTCAGGCCAGGCAGCAGCGTTTTGCCGTACTCGTGCCACGGATGCGCATGGCTCTGGTCGATCAGGCTGTGGCAGGGCAGCGTCGCCTGGCTGACATCCATTCGCGCCTCTGGCACCTGATGGAGATGGAACGCAGCCGCAACGCCCACCGGATCGAACGTCTGGCCCATCAGCTCACGGCACTCAGTCCGCTGGGAGTTTTGCAGCGTGGCTACAGCGTCACACTCAATACCAGGGGCGAGGTCGTCCGTGCGGCAGCATCCCTCAAGGCCGGCGATCTGGTTGAAACTCGTCTGGCCGATGGCACTTTCCACTCAACTGTGGCGGGCGATGGCACTGTTGCTGATCCTCCGTCCAAGCCCAAACCTCCACCCCGTCGCCGGAAGAAACAGGCATCGGACAGCGATGATGCCCAACTGACTCTTTTTTAAAAGGAATTACCATGAGCGAAACCAGGAAAAGTAAAAGCAAAGCCGCCGACAAAGTGTCCTTTGAGAAATCCCTCGAGCGTCTGGAAAAGATCGTGGCGGATATGGAGTCCGGCGAGCTGGATCTCGATACCATGATCAAACAGTTCGAAGAAGGACAGAAACTGATTAAGCTCTGCCAGACCCGCCTTGTGGAAGTCGAACGCAAAGTCGAACAACTCGTCAAAGACGCCGACGGCAATGTCGGGACTCTGCCATTCGCTGAAGAAACCGTCTGATACAACCCGATATCTTCCGACTCGCCCCGTAGAAACCATTTTTTACAACCCGGTATAGTTCGGCCCGCACCGACAGACCAGGCTTGTAAGAACTAATTGTAATTTATCTTACAACCTAAACGCCGTAATCTAGCGATAATTTTGCGATATTACAGTCATCATAATTAAACCCTGAAAAACACACAAATAGGGGGGTGTAACATATTGTCTGTAAATTCAGTTTAAGACCGAGTGTACTTTTGGCAGCGCACTGACCCTGCATAGTACTGTAATCTTGCGATAACTTTGCGAGATTACAGCCATCGCAATTAAATCCTGAAAAAACACTCAGGTTGTATCAGAGCACTGACCCTGCATAGAACTGTAATCTGGCAATATCTTTTCCAGATTACGACCATTTATTCCCCCAACATGGTTCTACTGTAATCTCGCGTTACTTTTTCAAGATTATAGTTACCCGATAAAAATTTGCCGGATAGTTCAGGGCGTGCAGAGTCATGACCTTGCCACCGCTGTAATCTGGTAATATCTTTGCAAAATTACGGTTGGTCATCCCAGCCACATACTTCTGCTGTAATCTCGCGTTTTCTTTTGCAGGATTACTATCAAATATCCCCCATCACCATGTCATCGCAATGTAATCTAGCGATAACCTTGCAAGATTACATCAATCTCAAGGGAACACAACCCTACGTCCAGTTCCACCACAATCCCACTTTTAGGCCATCTGTAATCTGGCAGATTGTTTGCAGGATTACAGCAAAATCAGGGAAACACTCAGCATCCCGTCCCTGTCACCACCACGCCTTGCAGTATCGCATTGTAATCTGGAAGTAGTTTTGCAAGATTACAATAAAATCACTTATATACATGGTGTGCCGAACTAATCGTTACCTCATCTCCACGATCTTCCATCCTAATCTGGTGATTTGTTTACGAGATTACAGTATCGACAGAATGAAGTCTGGTGCAGTGGTAGTCTGTGGCAGAGTCTCGACACTGTCACCATTGTAATCTGGAAGAAATTTTGCGTTTTTAGGCAGAAATATTTTGTAACCGTTCGCCGAAGTCCTGCAACTGTTTTGCCAGTTCAGCTTTGAGCTCCTTGTTTCCCTGGTTGCTCAGCTCCTGCGCTATTTCAAGCATTTGTGTGAACATGAGGCTCAGATTTTCTGGCGTGGCGGCTGGCTTTTTGGCGACTGAAACGCGCTGACGCTGACTACCGGTCAAGTGATCAATCCGGCCATAGATTTCGTTGACGCTGCGGGCATCTTCAAACAACTTTGCAAGACGCTGGCGACAAGTTGCAATCCGGTCCAACATCTCACGCTCCTTGAGTTTGAAGAAACGCTGTTTTTCAGGATTGAGATCACGTGTCTTGTCAAGTGCTTCCGTCCCGGGCAGTACCCATTCCAGTGGCAGGTACTCGGGCAACTGGATAACTTGAGCTACGATCTCGGCAAACTTGCGGTAACTCATTGCTGTGACGTAGTTTATTTCTTCACAATGATGACGCAGCCAGCCCTTGACGCCGGGGTTGCGGGCTACAATACGTCCGTGACTATTGTAGATCGGGGAGGCATCCACATACTGGGTAATGTTGAGCAGCATGGCACCGAACTTGAGCGCTTCGCGCGGGTTGCGCTGCCCTCTAACTTTATGCCACTGAGCCAGGACTTCTTTGGGGGTGGGGCAGGGTAGCAGGTGGTAGCGTGGCGGACGGTAGTTCTGCCAGTGCCTGAAGCTCCGGGCGGCGGCCTTGCCAGCATTGCCGACAGCCTCCGCTGTCTCCACAGCAATGCTCTTCGCCATATAGCCGAACAGGTTGTAAAGATCCACCGAAAGAGCCCAGTTCGATGACATTCTCCGAGAATAATAATGCTTCATGCTCAACCTCCATGCGAGATTACACTGATTTCGTCAGGATTCCACAAAGTTCCACTCATCCACGGACAAACAGCAGATTACTCTAATAAGAACAAAAGTTCAAGTGAATAATCTGAAAGTAGTTTTGCAAAATTACAGTATTATCGGTTAAAACATCCCGTGATGGTTGTGAAATAGGGCAAAGCTGAAAGACGAGATTGTCTGTAATCTTGAGAAGTGGTTTCAAGATTACAGTATTGTGAGCTGAATCATGTGAAACTGTGGGTGAAGCTGGAGGCCTTTGGGTGGGGGCGGTGATGATTTGCAAAGACAGCCCGTGACAGAGTCCTGACGCTGCCACCATTGTAATCTGGAAGTAGTTTTGCAAGATTACAATATTATCGGTCAAAACAGCCGTGATGGTTGTGAATTGATAGAGTTGAAAAGAGGTAGTTCCTGTAATCTTGAGAGGTAGTTTCAAGATTACGGTGGCTTGGACAGACCATGGAGGGATTGGTGATGGAGGGAGAAAAATGAAAAGCTGTGGTTGTCCGTAATCTGGTAAATGTGTTACGAGATCACAGTATTATCGGTCAGATCATGGTGTGGATGGTTGTGAAAGAGGGGAAATGTTGGAAAAGTGTGGTTGTATATAATCTGGTAAACGTACTGCGAGATTACAGTATTGTGAGATTGGGTCGTGATGAAACAGTTGTGGAGGGGGGAGGGTTTTGTGATTTGGATAATAATCTGGCGGTGTTTTACAAGATTACTGTTTTGCAACTCCAGCAATTCTATTGCCCCGGCACCTAATTATTGTACTCTGAGATGCAGGATGCATCTAGAGAACCACCACAGTATGTGAGGTGTTGCTCGACAAAAACAAGGGTTATGAACTAGAGAAGTCATAATATTTACCTGCCGGAACAATAATTTTGACCGGGTTGTCGGGGGGGATCGCTATCGAAATAGAAAACTGGACAAAAAAGGGCGATTTGACACCGATACCGATACCGATACTGATAGCGATCCAGATCCCAATTGTGTGAACCGCCCATAATTGACTCGCTGTGGCAGCTCTCGCAGGTTTGAGATAAAACTGTTATTCTCTACTGCGATAAAGAGCGAGGTGATGTGCCCGAAGGCTCACGCTTCAACCGTGGCCGGGTATTCTCTGCTGCGATAATCAGGGAGATGATGTGAGATGAAAATTGTAGTGCTGGATGGATATACCCTCAATCCCGGAGATCTTTCCTGGGAGTTGCTGGAAGCTTTGGGCGAATGTGTTTTCTATGAAAGAACTGAGCCGGAAGATTGTCTGGAGCGAGCGCAGGATGCCGAAGTCATCTTCACGAACAAGGTGGCTATCGGACGCTCCCTGATTGAGCAGCTTCCCAGGCTGAAGTATATCGGCGTACTGGCCACGGGCTACAATGTGGTAGATCTGGCTGCGGCGCAGGAACATGACATTGTTGTGACCAACATACCTGCCTACAGCACGCCCTACGTTGCCCAGCATGTCTTTGCACTCCTGCTGGAACTGACACAGCATGTTGCTCTGCATTCCGATGCGGTACAGGCGGGAGTCTGGAGTCGTTCGCGGGACTTTTCCTTTACCCTGACGCCGTTGGTTGAACTGGCAGGACTTACGTTCGGCATTGTGGGTTTTGGTGCCATCGGGAGGACTGTCGCAAGAATTGCACAGGCTTTCGGCATGCAGGTGATTGCAAACTCACGTACACGTTTCGAGGATGATCTTGTACCCTGGGTGTCGTTGGAAGAGCTTCTGAGCCAATCCGATATTGTTTCGCTACACTGTCCT
>CAZMGQ010000027.1:0-11934 GCA_964565855.1 uncultured Lentisphaerales bacterium
GAAAGGAAAACTCCGCCGCCGCGGCCGGTTCCACCCCGCGCCTGCGGGCGGTCGAGATGGTCGAGCCCGACCGGCTGATGCCGGGGAACAGGGCAAAGGCCTGAGCCAGCCCCACCCACCAGGCATCGGTCCAGCGTACCGGTTTGTCGAGCGGACGTCCCGGTCGGCAGCCCCAGAAGAGAATCAAACCCGTCACAATCAGAGCCGACCCCACAAACTCCGGCTTCTCGAAAGTACTTTCGAGCCATTTCCCGGCCAACAGATAGAGGACGATGACCGGCAGAGACGAAAAGAGCAGCTTGCCACAGTAAATCCAGGCTTCCTTGTCGCGTCGCACAATACCGCAGCCCAACTTCTGCAGCCGTTGCCGGTAAAAGGCCAGGATTGCCACCAGCGTACCGACATGCAGCACGACCTCGAGCATTACCCCGGGAGATTCCAGCCCGAGAGCAGAACCGATCAGCACCAGGTGGCCCGAACTGCTGACGGGTAGAAATTCCGGGATACCCTGCACCACAGCCAGGAGACATACTTTCAACCAAACGGCCACCGAATCCTCCCAAAAAAAAAGGCCGTCCGACAGGACGGCCAGAAAGTAACTGGCGGGAGCGACGGGACTCGAACCCGCAACCACCGGATCGACAATCCGGTGCGCTAACCAATTGCGCCACGCCCCCGCAAAAGACAAGGCCCACTATACAGGATTGGCACCAGACATTGCAAGGACTTTTTTTCACTTTTAAAATTTTCTTTTTACTCCCCTTTTTCAGTCGATAAAAACCGACCTCATAATGACAACTATCTCACAACAATAGTGACGGATCACCGAGCCATCCGCAGCATGAGTTTATACCAGTTGATGGATGACAACAGGTCAAGCTAAATAACCGCCGAAAGCACGTAAAGGAATTGTAGAACAGGCATTCCTGCCTGTTCAGGGAAAGCAAAACAATCCGCCAAACGGGAGGGATGACTGTTACTCAACAAAGGCAATCCAGGATCCGTTTCACTTGCCGGAGATCAGTATAAGTTCAATTTGCGGTCGCAATTCTTTCATGACAGTCGCGCAAGAAGGCAGATTCGGCACCAGGGGACCAAGCCACTGTTCCCAGGTTTGCTCTATGTAGGCGAGTGAATGTGTTTGAAAGAAATCTTCCACACCTTGAAACGAAACATTTCGTACGGCACATTTTTTTTGCAAAAAAGGCACAAAGTCAGACAAGGATAATTGAGCGCCATACGCCTTGAAGATACGCCACAAGTCATAATAGTCACGTGCTCGTGAACGACTCCAGCCACGTTCCTCAAGTTTTTTGATGTGCTGTAGGATCGCACGAAGTTTTTCGGCTACTATTTCTTCTAACGAATAAACTCTTACTCTGACATCCAAAGGCTCATCGTACTCATGAATGACCGGACGCCATGGTGCAAACCTGATTACTTCTTCATCGACTGAAACTTCAACTCTGACTCTCGTATGCATATCATTATGCCATGGAAACCTGGCGCGAATGGTAAAGGCTTCCTGTCCGTCAGGATGCGGACTTTTCTCGGTGTATCGTTCGCAAGCAATCTGAACAGGTGCATACTCATCAAGCAGGAGCATTGCAGCCTTACAGGATTCCTTTACCGCATCTTCAAGCTTCTGCCCCTGTGGCACACCGCTAATGCCTGTAAAATCGAGATCTTCCGAAAAGCGATAATCGCCAAACCAACACTTTTTGAGAGCTGTACCACCTTTGAAAACCAAATTATCGCGCAACACCTCAACTTGTGCGATGCCTGCCAGAATCCAGGAAAGAAGATAATCACGTTCAAGCACTTCCCATGGAACACCGCGCGTCTTTCTAACCGCCTGCAAGCGCATATACAGTGGCTTCACAATCAAATCCTTCCTGAAAGATTCTCCCGAATCATCCACCTCCGATTGTAAGGCCCCTTTTGTAACCCACTCGGATCGAGAGATCGATAACCTCTGATTGGTTGCTCAAGCAACGGGGCTATCCGCCGGGACTCCACTCCCCGGTGCTCCAGCACCCAGCCAAGACGCTTGACTACGGCTGCATCAAGTCTAAGTGCATATCCGACTATGCGATCCAGGTTTATCCGCTTGCCCCAGGCTTCAAAGGCGTGCAGCACCTCTGCAAAATCACCACAGTAGCGTGGCATCATCAATCCATCAAGCAATGTACGCTCAGGGTCAGTAATCCTTATGCGCGCCTCGCCCAGCCAGACTTTCTGAGTCCCGAAAAATCGCTCGGGTCTGACTCGGACAAACTGATATCCTGTTCCGGCAACCGTAACTTCCCGCCCAATACTGGGACGCTTAGCCGCCGCTTGAGGTACCGGCTCATCTGCCGCAACCAGAACAAAAACTTTGCGAGGTATCTGCTCCGTCATGCCATGATGCTGCATGGCAGACCAGTGACTTATGGCGCCCCTGCTAGCCAGAGCCATGGCAACTTCAAATTCATGGATGCTACTCACACCCGGCGTGGCCGGGGAGAGAGCGTAAAGTCCCTTGCGAAGACGCAACAACCACCCTGATCTTGTCAGATGATGCAGCGCCTGCAGCAGATAGCTTTCGGATAAGCCGGCTCGACCCGAAAGTTCCCTTGCACGTTCGACCGTAAATATGTGATCCCCCTCACTGGCCAGCAACCTGATCAGCCGCAAAGCCGGCGCCATTGCAGTTTCCTTCTCGACCACCATTCAAGCCTCCTGAATTAAACAACTTTTGCCGCTGTTGCTTATAAATGATATATGTATTATTCGAATAAATCAAACAATATAAACATTTTTTATTATGAGTCAAAGCTTCAAAATAATGCTGATGTTTGGTCATGAGAAGGAATAACAAACCGCCAACCAGAAGGGACGACTGTCACGTCGTCCGCTATCTCACAACAGGTAAAGACGATCGCCGAGCCGTCCGCAACAATTCCAGCCCCTTCTCCGACTTTCCTGTGTCCAACCTGCATGACTATGCTATATACTACTAATCTGGCACTACCACTTCCCAGGGGCTGCACAATGAAAAAATTCTTTCCAACCTTTCTCTGTGTCTTTTTGCTGGCGGCTGTACCTGCAGCACCTGCCGATACTTCCTACCCACCCCCGCCGGAGAATATAACCTGGAAAAAGAGCGCTATCTGGCTCGTCACTACCACCAGTTCGATCAGCAGTGGCGATACCCTCGAGGCGACCTTCGCCTACTATCTCGATCCAACCGAAACCTGGGGCGACAAACCGACCACTATGATGTGTATGCCGCTCGGTCCCTGGATCGACAACCCGGACGGCGAGGTCAACCCCAAACGCCGCCATGTTCACTACCCCGGTCTCGGTGCACAGCATCAGAATATCACTCCCGGCAATGGCACCATTACCTTCCGCTGGCAGTTGCGCGAGGCTTTCCGCTACAACAGCCTCTTCTTCCTCTGTAAATTCAAGCGACCCGATGGCGGAGACTGGCCCTGGGACTGGCGCGGCGGCTCGACCACCATTCTACGTCCTAACCAGACCTTCATCATCCAGCCCACGGCCGATGGCGGCATCTTTTTCGACGATGAACTCCCCACTCTTTTCCTGACCTGGGGCCGTCCCCCACCCGCTGATACACAAACCGCAACATTCACGGTGCACAACATCGAGGGTGAGGCTGTACTGAAAAAGCAGATCAAGGTCGATCCGTCCGCTACCCGCCAACAGATCCGGTTGCTGCAGTTTTCAGAAAAAGGCACTTTCAACGTCACGGCAGAGATCGACGGATTTGGCAGTGACAACTGTTTTATCGCCAAAGCTCCCCGCTTCCGTCATCAGAAAACCCGCCCTACTCCCTTTGGCTGTACCGATGTTTCCACAGCCGCCATCTCTCAACTGGCCTCCAATCTCGGTTTCAGCTACGTCCGGCAATTTGTCAAGTGGGCGGCTATCGAACCTCGCCCCGGTTTTTACCAGCTCGACTCTCTCACACGTACAATTGCCGCCAATCACGTTGCCGGTCTCAAGCCCTGGATCAGCCTCCAGGGAGCCCCCTCCTGGGCTCTGCCGGCAGGCATGCACAATTTCGGCTACGAACCGGCGCCGGTCGATCTGACGGCCTGGGAGAGCATCATCCGGGAGGTCAGCACCCGTTTCAAGGACCAGCTCCACGGCTGGGAATGGCTCAACGAAATCGTTCCCGGCGGCAAAACCTCCGATCCGGTCGGCACCTACCTCGCAATGTGTCGCAGCGGCACCACGGCCGCACGGGCAATCGACCCGACTTTCGAAATCCAGCTCGCCGGCGGCCTCTGGCCGCGCAACTTCCGCAACGATCTGCTCAATAGCGGTGTGGGACAGTATATCGATGTTCTGCCGGTTCACTATGCCGGCTACGGCGCCATCCGCGAAGCTCAGCATGACCTGGCCGTACGGCAGATCGAACATGTCAGCGTCATCGATAACGAAACCGCCTGCGGTCGCAGCGTCTGGGACATGAATCCGGCCCAGACTCTGCGCCATAGCATTGATCAATGTCAGCATGTCATGACCTCCTGGCCCGACCTGCTGCTGGCCGGAGCAAGCCGCATCGTTTATTTCGGCGGCGAGCCCAACGCAGCCGGCAACTGGACTTACCTGCTAGATCAACATGAACCGCGCCCTGTGGCTGTGACACTCGCAGTCGTCCAGAACAAGCTGGCCTTCGCCAAGCCGCTTGGCAAGTTTTTCCGTGAACGTATCGAGTTCTGTCTCTTCGAAAAGACCGACGGCAGCCCCCTGCTCTTCGTACGTTCGCTCGACAAAACTCCGGCAACTTTCCAGATGCCGGGTGGCTCAGCATTTTACATCACCGACTATCAGGGCAACGTCACGCAGGTCCGCCAGGGCAAAGTCACCGTCGGCGCAATGCCGCTGATTGTCGAAAACTTCGATACCGCACCGTTAGACCCTCAAGACTCAAGTGTGCTCGATATCGACCAGCTCAAACTGTTTGTAAGTGCCCGGATCGGCTCTTCGCCGGTGCCAACACCACTGCCACAGCACGTCGCCGACGCCGCGCCCCTCATCAACGTTCCCGTTCGGCTCACCAACTATTACTCTGAGGAGAAAAAGTTCACCCTTTCACCAGCCGCTGTACCCTGGGGCAAAGGTCAGCAAACTGTCGTCTCCCTCAGGCCTGACGAAGCTCGCACGGTCGAGTTACAGTATATCTGTCATAATGACAGTCAGCCGCCGCCTGTTTCACAGTTACAGGTCGGTCTGTCGGTGGACGCATCATCCGTTCATGAACTGGAATACAGCCTGATTGTCCACGACAGTGCCCAGCAGGGAAACCTGATCCGCAACGGCGATTTCGAAGATACTTCGCACCGATGGGAAGGCCGCGGCAAAGTTGTTACTGATCCCGAAATTCCCGCGAACCGGATTCTTGAGTTGGCCGCTGCCGAAGACAGTTGGGTCTCTTCCTGGCAACAGATCGAAGTACCTGTGCCGGGTCAGTCCTACCTCTATACCGCCTGGATCTGGAGTCAGGGCATGGACTCCGGATCCAACCTCAATACAATTAATCGTGATGGCAGTAGCCAACGCTTCTACATGCCCGATATTTTTTCCACCGGCAGCAAGGGTACCGGTTATTGGCGTTTTTTCGCCAAAGAAATCGCAACAACTGAAGAAACACGCACCCTTTTCCTGCAACCGGTCGGCAAGGGACCGGTCGGCACCAGAACGCTTTACGACAACCTGATGCTGACACCTTACCGGGGCACCGACTTTGTAGCATTTGCCGGTCACGATAGTCCTGCCCGTGGCTCGGAGATTCCTCTGCTCTGCGAAAATCAGCTCCAGGCGGAAAAGGGTTATCAGTGGAGTCCGCAGAGTCTGGCCGGCCGTGCCCGCTTCGGCTGGAACGACAAAGCCCTGCTGCTGGAAGTGACCGTGCGCGACGACCGGCACCTGCCGCAGACGGCCGAGGCGGATAATGCCTCAGCCATTCTGCGTGGAGACGCCCTGGCACTGGCAATCTTCCCCCGCCGTGCAACTGAAGGCTTTGCCTCCGACCAATTACGCTGGTATATCAGTGCCGCCAATCCGGGCGGAGGTTCCGGCACGGCTACGCTCTACCGACACGATGGCTACAGCCTCGGCGGCAAAACGGGCCATTTGGCCAAAGACTCCTCAGTTTACAGTCTGGAGATTGTGCGACAGGGAGATCAGACCATCTACCGGCTCGGCATTCCCTGGGAGGAGATACCATTTTTCGCACCGTCAGCCGGTGCCAGCTTCGGCTGTGGTCTGGAGCTGATCGACAGCGACAATCCCGATGGACCGGTCGGCCGTATGGTCTGGGGCGGAGGCCTGCGTGATCATCCCGGCGGCTGCGGCCAGGTCACCCTGCAAGCAGCACAATAAACCTTATAGAACAGGCAAAACAAACCGCCGAAATAGATTGTAGAACAGGCATTCCTGCCTGTTCAGAAAATGCAAAATAAACGGCCACTTGGAAGGCAAGTTTGTCGCCATCCCTGGGATCCCCGAGATCCAGCTCGGGACAAAAAGTGCAGCTGCGCAAGCCTTTCCTTTTGCTATTGCATTCGCCTGGTCTTGGCGGCTCCCGGGGACACTCCCGCTCCAGCAAGTCGGACATGTCAGACTGGTCAGACAAGTCCGACTCCGCCATCAGGAGGCACAAGTGTCACCTTGTCCCCAGTACACCACTTTTCAACATTGACACGCACCGGCGTTCAGGTAGTCTGTTTACACCGGAGGAAATAATGATCAATCTGGAAGTTCTCGAAAAGTCGTTTGCCGGTCTCCCTGAGGTTTTCCGTCTTGCACGGCCACGTTGCGGGCTGGTGCTGGGTTCGGGCTGGAGCAAGGCGGTTGAAGGTCTCGAAATTATAGCCGAATGTTCCTATGCGGACATCCCGGCCCTGGGCGAAACCGGAGTCGTCGGACACAGTGGCCGGCTGGTGCTGGCACACCTGCCGCAACAGCCCGACTGGACGGTGCTGGCCTTCTGCGGGCGGCGTCACTGGTACGAAGGCGTCGGCTGGGAATCGGTCATACTGCCGGCAGACTTCTGCCGCCGCCTCGGGGTCCCCTCTCTCCTGATTACAAACGCCGCCGGTGGCATCCGTCTCAATCTCAAGCCGGGCGACATCGTCATGCTGCACGATCACCTCCGTCTGAGTTTCCTCAATCCGCTGCAGGGACCGCACCTGCCGGATTTTGGACCGCGTTTTCCGGACCAGTCGCAGGTCTATTGTCCGAAGCTGATGGAACTGCTGCGACAGGCTGCACTGGAAATCGGCCATAATCTGACCGACGGCGTCTATGCCTTCTCCGGCGGACCGACTTATGAGACACCGGCCGAAATCCGTGCCTATGGCCTGCTGGGAGCCGATGTCATCGGCATGTCAACCGTTCCTGAAGCCATGGTGGCCAACGCATCCGGCATGAAGGTCGCCGCCCTGAGTCTCGTCAGCAACATGGCAGCCGGCATCAGCGGTCCCCACCTCTCGCACGAAGAAGTGATGGAAGTCGCCGCCACGGCCGAGCCACTGATGGTCGGGATGGTCACGGCTTTTCTGGACTGTCTGCGACGGTCTGACTTAAAATAACTGCTACTCAAGAGCCGGCACATTCTCTGCTGAGAGCAGCTCTGAGCGCGGCACGTATTTCCTGAGTTTGCAAGGTTGTGACAAGGTTGGATTCAGCCACAGTCCCGTTTTCCAGGACCTTTAAGAAACTGCGGTGTTCGGCATCAATACCTGCCAGTCGAGGCCAGTCATCAGCCGCAATACCAAAGTCTCCTGCTCTCAAGCGTTGAATCACCCGGTTATCCGAGCGATACTCCACACAACCGTCACCATCAAAAACACCGGGCGTGGGGAATGCCACAAAAACAGTTCGCTCCACCCCGCGCACGATATAGTGCTCTTCGGCCGATGCCGTCCAGGGAGTCAGTAGAATATCGAACCTGGCACCGTTGACAAACCAACCATTGACGTAATAATTGACGACTCCAGCGCAACGCTGAGTTTCGACCCGATATTCGCCTATGTCGCCACCCAGACAACGTGCTGTATCGATCGCATGGACGGCTGTCGTAGTGAAATCTTTATCGGAGCGTCGATAGCGGCTGAAATGAGTCGTCAGCGAGACCAGTTCCTGCCCCTGCAGCCATTCGCAAGCCTTGGTAATAAAAGGGCTGTGACGACGGTTGTAGGCCACCAGATGCGGCAAGTCACCCACCTCTTCAATCAGTTCGCAATGTGTCGAGGTATCAGTTGAGGGAGGTTTTTCGCACAGGAAAGGTTTGCCGTAACGCACTGCCAGACGGATCGCTTGCGGCATCCCCGCAGGTGGCAAAAGGAGCACTACCCCGTCGCAATCGACCTCACGCAACATCTGATCGGCATCACTGCAGGCTGTTTCAATTCCGAGCTGCGCACCGAAAGCCATTGCCGCAGTTTGATCAAGATCACAGACTGCCACATATTCCACCAAGCCTTCGTGCTGTAGCTTGCGCATAACAGGCAGGTGCATGGCGTTAGCCCAGGCCCCGGTTCCGATGATGCATAATTTGCTGACTTTCATGTCGATCTTTGCTGTTACGCTTCTCCTGCAGCCAGAGTCGGCGGCAGTTCTTCCAGTACGAGAGCCGCGGCACGAGCGGCGACGCCTTCCTCGCCCAGGGCGGCGTTGACCTCACGCATATCCGCCAGCATCCTGGTACGGGTCGGCTCATCCGTCAGCAGCTTTTCCAGCTCATCAGCCAGATTCTGCGGCGTGAAATCATGCTGCAACAGCTCCCGGCAGACCTCGCGATCGGCCACGATATTGACCAGGCCCACATGGTTGATGCCGCTGATCACATACTTCATGATATAGTAGCTCACAGTCGCTACCCGATAGACTATCACGGATGGACAGAGCAGCAGCGAAGCCTCCAGCGTACCGGTGCCGGACTTGACCACTGCTGCCTCGGCTTGCAGAAGCACCTGTCGTGATTCTCCTTCCACCGGCACGATGTGAGCCGGCTTATCCGGCAGTTTCGCAAGCATTTCCCGCACCAGAGCGGCTGTGGCCTTGCTCGGCGAAGGCAGGATAAAGCTGCATGGCCCCACCCGCTGCTCGACCAGACGCGCGGCTGCCACCAGCCCCGGCAGGATCCGCTGGATTTCCGTCTTGCGGCTGCCGGCAAAAAGCGCCACCCGACGCCCCTCGCCCCAGGGCAGATCGCTGCGAGGTTCATCCCGGATGGCCGCCACTTGATCGACCAGCGGATTGCCGACATAGACAGCCTTGAGCCCCGTACCGTCAAACACGGCCGGCTCAAACGGCAGGATCGGAATCAGACAGTCGAAGGTGGCGACCATTTTCGGGATCCGCTTCCTGTTCCAGATCCACACTTGAGGTGAGATAAACTGCACGGTCCGGATCCCGCGCGCCTTGGCCTGAGGCGCGATACGCATGTTGAAACCGGGATAATCGACTGTCAGCAAAAGATCGGGACGCCGACTGTCGAGCAGGTTTTTTGTTTCTTTGAGCAGCCGTCCCAGAAAACGAAAGCGCCTGGCCACTTCCCAGAACCCCATCACGCCGGTCTCGTCCACATGGGCATAGAGTTCCATGCCTTCGGCGGCCAGATGATCGCCCCCGATACCGTAAGCTTCAATTTGTCCGGGGTAAAGCCGGCGCATTTCACGCAACAGTGCAGCGGCATGCATGTCGCCTGAAATTTCACCGGCAATGATCATGAGGCGGATGGACATATTGCAACTATATGATTGATTGGTCCTGCAAGTGCAGAAACCTGACATGAGGTGATAATGGAGGTGCCGCCACGGCCTGCTGTCGCGGAGGTACGGATGGGTTACGGCTTTTCCTCAGTGTCCGCGACGCGCGGAAGCAGACCGGGCTTGACCTGCGTCAGCACGGTTTCGATACTGCAACCGGCTTTTTCCTGCGCCGCAACCGAATCCGGCAGCAGCCGGTAATCACCGGCGGCGGCATCGACAAAGATGCCCTCATGCGTGTCGGGATAATGTGCTCCCGCCTCGCCGCTGTTGCGGTGCAGATCGGCTGAACGGGTGTAGATGTTGCCTTCGAGGACTTCGATCGTATTACGCTTGGGATCGGGGCCGCCATCCATCACGTTTTTTCGCACCTTCAAGCCCGGAATGGGCAGATCCACCCGCAGGGCATTGCGTCCGGGACCGATCAGGGTATTGTTTTCGACCGTGATGTTGCTCGGCGGCGGCTGGTTGCGCGGCGAACTGTAGAGCGAGAGCGCCGGACTGCCCTTGAGGGTGCCATCGAACAGATTCTGGCGGATAGTAATGTTTTCGCTGGCCTGGATGGTACAGGCAAAGAGTCCGTCGCGGACGTTGTTGCGCTCGATGACGACGTTTTTCGAACCGATGTACACCGTGATACCGTTGGCATGGACGCCGGTATGTTCGAAAACGGAGTTGTCGGAAATACGTGCCCGGTCAACGGTGAAGTGCCGCAGGGCGGTGCCGCCGTTGCGCCTCACGAGGTTGTGTTCGACGACGAGGTCTTCGCAGGAATAGGTGCCGATCCCGGCACAACCGACATTCTCGGCAATGATATTGCCCGCGATCCGCAGTCCACTGGCATTGCGGATGGTGATGCCGGCGGCCTTCTCGGAACTCTGATTCTGGGTGATTTCGCAGTCGAGGATGGCCAGGTTATGGGTCTTGTTGCTGGTGAAGGAAATGATCCCGGCACCGTCGTTGTAGGCACTCCCGGCGAAGCGGCGTACCTTGAAGCCCTGAATGACAATATGCGACTTGCGGTTGAAGTCGATCCCGCGTGTCCTTGCGGAAATGGAGACTTCGGATAGACCCGCGACATCGTGCGGCCGGTAAAAAAGAACGGCTTGGCCCTTCTCTTCGAGCAGCACAAACTCCCCGGAGCGGTCGAGCAGTGTCGGGTGGTTCCAGAGGGCATAACTGCCCCGGTGCTGATGTGGTTTGACTTCACCGAAGGTCACGACCGAGTCTTCGACTGCCGTAATTTTCTTCCAATTGAGACGGTTGCTCAAAACCCAGACGCTGATCCAGGCGCACTCGGCAAAGTCGTCCGGCACGGCACCGTAGAGCGGCTTGAGGTCGGCCGATGTGGGCTTCACATCACTGACACCCATCTCGTTTTCGTAGTTGTACCCCATGTCGTGCATCGAGAGGGGATCATCGATATTGGGTGACCTGGCCGGCATGGCTTTGGTTTCACCCTCGAAGATGTTGAGCGACAGGGGCGCCTTGACCAGATCCTGCGCAACTGTCACGCGATAGACCTTCTCCCACTCCGGCGCACCGTGGGCATCGGCGGACGATTCGCAACGCCGCCAGCCACTCACCGGTTCACTGCCATCGATTATGGCTTTGCCTTCGCCATACTCTCCGGCCGTATTGCCGTCGTACACAATCGGTGCCTCGGCCGTTCCCGAAGCGGTCAACTGCAAAGCACCGCGGTAAATCACCCCGCCCTTGAAGAGCACCCGGTCGCCGGGCTGAAGTTTGACCGCCGCCGCTTCACCTGCGGCGTTGGCATCGCCCGGGGCATGTTTCCAGGCTGTCGCGGCTGTCAGGCCATCGCCCTCGTCGTTACCGCCCTCAAAGTCGATGAAATAAGTTGTCGCCTGTGCTGCCAGACATCCCATCATAAGTGTCACCACCGCTTCTCTGAATCTCTGCATCGCCATACTCCTGACATTTTACTGAAACTAGTGGAAAACTACGCCAGAACTGTAAAACCCCTGATTCTGAAAACAAACCTTTGATTATATACCAAAAAAACAATCAATGCCGCAATAATCTGAATCGGATCCAAAACTGCGAGTCAACACTTCCTTTTTCTTAAACATGCACTTTTCTGACACACACCGAGCAAATTCGTCCGCAGTTTCGGGAACTTGAC
>CAZMGQ010000028.1:0-11814 GCA_964565855.1 uncultured Lentisphaerales bacterium
AAACTTTACCGGACAGGGGCAGTTCCACCGTATTCTGGAGTATGAGGCAAACCGCAAGGATCCTCCGACTATCCGGGGATTGGCCGTGCTGGGGGAGCGTCTCTATGTATCGGCAGGTGTAGCGGGCGGACTGATGGTTTTCCATAGGGAGACCGGTGAGGACCTCGGGAAGATTGCGCTGGACGACCCCGGAGCTGTGGCGGTTGAAGGGGAGGGGCTGCTGGCAATCAGCGGTGACAAGGTTGTGCGCGTTGCTCTGCCCGGTGGCAGAGTCCGGACAGTGACACGGTTTGCCGGACGGAAGTTGGCCGGACTGGCCACCGATGGAGAGGGTCGCTTTTATGTGACTGATGCCACCAGTCACCAGATTGTCCAGTGTAACGCCGCCGGACGTGAGCTGGGGCGTTATGGTGTCGGAGGTGGCCGCTATGCCGGGACATACAACCCCGAGCGGCTGGTTGAGCCGCGTGGTATCGCGGTTTTCGATGGACGCCTGGTGGTGACAGAGGATCGGGAGCAGCCCAAGCGTTTTCTGCAGTTTGACATCGGGACAAGGCAGGTGGTGGATGAACGTTTCGGCAACCCGCCCTACGGTGGCTCGGGTGGAGGTTTCGACGGGGACAATCCGACCCGCTGGGTGGGTATGGGCTGTGAGTGGGAGATTGATCCGCACCAGACAGATGATGAGGCACTGCCGCGTCCGGCCAAAGTGTTTTTCGAGCAGGAGGGACACTTCGGCGGATACTATCCCTGGGCTTACCGTTACCGTTACGAAAGAATCAACGGACGGACGTTCCTGATCGGCAGCGGGTTTATTGAGACAATTTCTGAGGTTATGCCTGATGGATCGTTGCGTGACGTGGCGGCTTTCGCGAGTGTCGAGGGCTGGCGTTACGGCTGTGGGTGGAATCCGCCGGCAGAGGTGGATGAGGCGATTGCGCTGGCGGGGATTGTCAATACCAAGCACGTGATCGAACGTTACCGTGCAGTTTTGTGGGTGGACAAGAATGGCGACGGACTATGTCAGGTGGATGAGTTTGACATACTTGACGAAAGTTGGAGATGTTCGGGCTCGCGCTGGGGCAACAACAGTCAGGGGTTGACTTTCTCCTTTGGAGTCCAGTTCCCCGACAACGCCATGGCGATCGTGCATCTTGAGCCGACAGGCTGGCATGAGTCGGGGGCACCGAGCTATCCGGCACTGCGGGAGGCGATCGATGCGGCTCCGCGGATTGATGGGGCACCCTTTGCGCAGACCGTGCGGAGTGAGAGCACAGTGGACCGTTTCGGGGTGATGCTGCAGAACGGTGATCCCTGGATGCTGGCTTACGCACCGGATGGCAAGCTCCTTTGGCGTATGGAAAACCGTTGGGTGGGAGTAAGCGGTTCGCATCGTGCGCCGCTGCCGGAGCAGGGGAAAATGCAGGGCAATCTGTTTTTCCTGGGCTGCGTACCGCTCGACGAAGAGTCGGATGTAACTGTGCTGAACGGCAATCATGGGCGATACTCCTTCCTGACGAGTGACGGATTTTACATCGACGAGCTTTTCCGGGATGTACGCATGACCGGCGCCCGTGATGACCAGATGATCAGCGGCGAGCCCTTCGGAGGCTCTTTCGGCCGTACCAGGCAAGGGCGCTACTATCTCCAGACCGGTTCCGGCGGTTACAGGATTTACGAAATTCACGGACTGGATCGGGTCGAACGTCAGAGTGGTGTGATCGAGGTCACTGCCGGACAGATTCTGGGTGCCGAGCGGTTGATCGCAACCCGTGCGGCGGCTGAGCGGTCTCTGCGCTCTTTTTCCCTCCTGCCGGCACCGGACGATGTCAGGACAGATGGGAGAATCGGGGAGTGGCGGACATCGACTGCCGTAGAGTGGCAACGTCAGGGACAGCATCCGGTGCGGGCCTGGGTTGCAGCCGATGCAACAGATCTCCATCTGGCTTTCAGGGTCCGGGACAATTCGCCCTGGGTCAACAACGGCGACGACTGGCAGACATTGTTCAAGACGGGCGATGCGATTGACCTGCAGCTCGGCACCAACCCGGCTGCCGATCCGCAGCGGCGTGCTCCTGTGCCGGGTGATCTGCGGCTGCTGGTGGCACCTCAGGGAGACAGCAATCTGGTTGTGCTTTACCGTCATCGTCTGGATGGGGAGGACGGAAATGCCGTCAGTTTCAGCAGTCCCTGGCGCAGTGAAACGGTGGATGATGTACGGCTGATCGAAAGCGCACGTGTGGCAGTTGTGCGGGATAAGGAGCATTACAACATCGAGGTGGCAGTGCCGTTGTCGGAGCTGGGATGGCAGCCACAGGAGGGTGTGACCTACCGATGTGATCTCGGGGTGATTTATGGCGACGATGCCGGAAAAGAGAACCTGTTGCGCTCCTACTGGTCCAACGAGGCAACAGGATTGATCAACGATGTGCCCGGTGAAGCCATGCTACATCCCTTCCAGTGGGGGGAAATGAAGGTGGAGGCAGTGCAATGAAGAAAAGAGCTGTCATTTTACTGAGTCTCTGGCTGATGTTGCCCCGGCTGTCACAGGCGGAGCCTGCCCGGCTGATCTGTGAGGGAGTACTGGGCAATTCGGGCGAACAGGGGGAAACTCTGGTGCGCTTTGCCAAAAAACGCTGGTTGAGGCGTGATGGTATGGGCGTTGTCACTGATCGATTCGGCACCCTCTGGGATCGGGCCGGTCTGGGACAGATCAACCGCTACAGTCTGGATGGACGTTTGCTGGCCTCGTACGAGCTGCCGCACAGTGATGTGGGGCGTATTGATACTGCGACTCTGGTCGGGGACTGGCTGCTCCTCTTCATGCCGCGGGGACTCTGGGCCATGAATGTGGCCGACGAAACACCGGAGATTGAAAAGGTCGATGTCAAGGTAGAGTCAATTGCGCGCAGTGCGGTAGGGGACGAGATACTCCTGTTGCTGGCTGGCGAGCCGCGGAAAGTGGCATTCTACAAGCCTGCCGACAAAACTCTGCGTCATGTAGCGGACTTGCCTGTGCAGAAAGGAGAGCTCAGGCCCGGTGTCACGCCCGACGGCAAAGCGCTGGTTTTCAACAACAATTCCAAGCAGATATATGTGCTGGAAGGTGATGACTGGCAGCTCAAGGCAACCCTTAAGGATGAAAATCCGCAGATGGTTGACGGCTATTATTGGACGGGCGGCTGGAATGGTACGCTGCGCCGCTACGACAGGAACTTTGCACCGGCACCGGGCGTGGTGCTGGGAGGCAATTCGGGCTCCTTTATCGGTAAGCTCGAAGGCAACTATGAACTGTCATATCCGTTAGGAATCGCAGCGGTCAGCCCGGGAGTTTATGCACTCGGGGGCGTCGCCGGTGTGGCACATCTCGCAGAGTGGGATGACGTGCTTCAGCGGATGACTCTGATACGTCGTATCGGTGCGCTGGATTCGATTAATGGTCACCTGGCGCTGGACGGGAATGGCAATGTGCGGGTGCCGAACGGTGTCTGGGAATGGAAAGACGGACCCGACACCCCGCTACTG
Organism: uncultured Lentisphaerales bacterium; assembly: GCA_964565855.1. Taxonomy (GTDB): domain Bacteria; phylum Verrucomicrobiota; class Kiritimatiellia; order RFP12; family JAZUKQ01; genus CAZMGQ01. The sequence goes on from CAZMGQ010000028.1 coordinate 3,526, forward strand.
CATGGCTGGGGATTCAATGGCAATGGCCAGATGGCGGTCTTCGGCAACGGCAGTTTCTTTTCGGCGGTATTTATGTATCAAAACAGACCGGCGATAGCCTGGGGACGGTTTGACACGGAAGCCAAGAGCAGCGATCGTGCTCTGACCGAACTTTCGGATGATGTGCGCGGCTGTGTGGCGTTGAAAGACGACCGGCGCAACCGTAGTTTGCGGATGACGCTTGGGGGCCGGATGATTGAGACCCTGCACGACGCACAGGGCAAGCCCTATAAAGATGAGGCGGCGGGGCAGTTGCAGTTGCCGGACGCTGCCGGGGAGCCGCGTTCGCTGGCCTGTCTCACCGACGGGCGGGTTCTGGCGGCAGTCGGAGGCCGGATACTGGAGATTGAACGGGTGGACGAGACATCGGGCGACTGGCGTGTTGTAAAAGCTCTGGACGCTCCGGCCGGCGAGACCTTCGGGAGCGATATCTTTGTGACAGCGGATGCCGGGTGGCTGTGGATCAGTGATCGGGAAAACCACCGTGTGATTGTAGCCGATGAAAATCTGGAGCAGATCAGTGCCATTTTCGGCGACAGCCGCGGCAGCAGCCTGAGTCAGTGTGACAGTCCCGGAACGGTTGCCGCTTCCGGGCGACGGGCAGTTGTGTATGATTCAGGCAATCAGCGGATTTTGAAACTCAGATTGCCATAACCCACTTCAGTTTAGGCAGGGTGATTTCCCGTGAGCGAAAGCGATAGCAAAGTCTCGATTAAATTGATTTGACAAATAGGTGCGAAATGTCACATCATGGGCGGTGAACGGGACGAAAGGGTTCAATTTTCGCTGAAAGAGTAAATGAGAACAACTGCTGCACTGATACTGCTGGGTTTTTCTGTGGCATGTGCCTCCGGGGAGGTGTTTACAGATGCCGCGTCCGATGTACAGCCAGTCTGTCGCTATGCTCTTGATTTTACCCCTGACTTTGTTTCTATAAAATTACATCTTGGCGGTACGGTGGGGACGGCAGCGGCACCAGCAGTTGAACTGGGAGTGGCGGCAGAGCGCAGCCTGATCCGAAAACTGCAAGAGCCGAAGCGGATCAACCCCGAAGATGAGCCTGACACCTGGGAGTTTGTGCAGCGTGTTTCCTGGGAAGAGCTGGGCAGCAAGAAAGCGCCGGAGGCGATTACGCTCGGGCTGCGTGCCGTGTGGCAGAGTCCGGACAGTGCCACACCCGTGCGGGTGGAGCGGTATCTGGTGCAGGATGGACGGGCGGCTTTTGCCTCGTTGACAGACAGTGATCCCGGAAGCTGGGAAAAGATAGAAATAGACGAGTATCGTCAGAAGATTGCCGATGCCCGCGATATTATTCACTTTAATGTAAGGCAGCCGATGGATGGCCGGCTGACGATGGTGATCGAAGATGCTGATGGCAAGCGCATCCGCAACCTGATTTCCGGTGCAACGGCGTCGGCAGGCGAGCAGCGGATCGAGTGGGACGGTTGTGACGAAGACGGCAATCTTGTTGCGCCTGGCAGCTACCGCTGGCGTACGTTGCATCATCCCGGTCTGAGGGCGGAATATCTGCGCATGTATGGTAACGGTCGCGTGCCGGGCCTGCAACCGTTCGGCTCGGACCACTGCTGGTATGTGGATGCCTGTGCCAACTCCGACAGTTATTTTGTGTCGGCACCGATGGCCGAAGGCGGTTTTGCGGTGGCGCGGTTTGACAAGGCCGGCAACTGGCTGGCTGGCTACAAATATCCGCATGGTACGCCCCACAGTTCGGTGGCGGTGGCGGCGGATGAGAATTATTTTTATGCCGCGAATGTCGGTATCGATATGAAAAATGCGGTCGGGGCGCGACACACTCCTGACTGGACCGGACCGCACTTTGCCACCCTGACACGCTTCAACATTGAGACGCGCCGTGCTGAAAACTTTACCGGACAGGGGCAGTTCCACCGTATTCTTGAGTATGAAGCACATCGCAAGGACCCGGCGGCTGTGCGTGGGATGGCACTTGTGGGTGATCGGCTTTATGTGTCGGCAGTGCCGACCGGCGGACTGATGATACTGCACCGTGAAACCGGCGAAGAGCTGGGACGGATAGAGCTGCCGGAGCCGGGGGCATTGGCTGTCGAGGGTACAGGCCTGCTGGCGGTCAGCGGCGACAAGGTCGTGCGGATTACGCTGCCGGAGGGCAGGGTGGAGACAGTGACACAGTGGCCGGGGCATAAGCTGACGGGACTGGCAACGGACAAGAGCGGCCGGTTTTATGTGAGCGATGCCAGCAGTCATCAGATCATCCAGTGTGATGCGACCGGGCGCGAACTGGGACGTTATGGCATCGCCGGCGGACATTATGCAGGGAAGTACGATCCTGCCAGGCTGGTCGAGCCACGCGGAATTGTTGTTTTCGACAATCGATTGATCGTGACGGAGAACCGCGAACAGCCGAAGCGTTTTCTGCAGTTTGATATAGATACAAGGCAGGTGGCCGAAGAGCGTTTCGGCAATCCGCCTTACGGTGCTTCCGGCGGCGGGTTCGATGAGCAGAATCCCACCCGCTGGGTCGGGATGGGCTGTGAGTGGGAGGTTGACCCGCACCAGACAGATGCGGATGTGATACCGCGTCCGAACAGCATATTCTCCGAGCGCGAAGGTCACTTCGGCGGCTATTATCCCTGGGCTTACCGTTACCGGTACGAACACCTTGACGGTCGGACTTTTCTCATCGGATCAGGGTTTGTTGAGGTGATTTCGGAAGTGCAGGAAGACGGTTCGCTGCGGGATCTGGCGGCATTTTCGTCTGTCGAAAGCTGGCGCTACGGCTGTGGCTGGGAGCCGCCGCCTGCACTCGATGAAGCTATCCGCCGGGCGGGCATTACCGACACCAAAGACTGGGTTGATCGTTACAGGCCGGTACTGTGGGTGGACAAAAACGGTGACGGACTCTGTTCGGTGGATGAGTTTGACGTGTTCGATGAAGCCTGGCGCGGCTCCGGTTCGCGCTGGGGCAACAACAGTCAGGGACTGGCTTTTTCCTTCGGGATCGAATTGCCGGACAAAGAAATGCGGATTGTGCACCTTGAGCCGCAGGGCTGGTATGAGTCTGGCGCACCCGTTTATCCGGCATTGCGGGATGTGATAGACGCTGCGCCACGGATTGCCCCGGCACCTTTTGCCCAGACCGTGCGGGCTGAAAGTACGGTGGACCGCTTCGGGGTGATGTTGCAGAATGCCGATCCCTGGATGCTGGCCTATGCCAAAGACGGGCGGCTCCTCTGGCGTATGGCCAACCGCTGGGTGGGGGTGCATGGCTCACATCCGGCACCGTTGCCGGAGCAGGGGGTAATGCAGGGCAACCTCTTCTTCCTGGGCTGTGTGCCGCTCGATGAAGGATCCGACGTAGTGGCGCTCAACGGTAACCACGGACGATATTTCTTCCTGACCAGCGATGGATTTTATGTGGATGAACTCTTCCGCGATGTCCGTATGACCGGCATCCGCGACGATCAGATGATCACCGGCGAGCCTTTCGGCGGCTTCCTGGGACGGACGCAGGAGGGCCGCTATTACCTGACGACGGGAGGAGGCGGACATAGGATTTACGAGCTTCATGGACTGGATAAAGCGGAGCGACAGGAAGGCGCTTTTGAAGTCACTCCGGCACAGGTGCTGGCGTCAGAGCGGCGTCTGGCAGCAGAGGTAGCCGATGAGCGTGCGCCACGGATATTCACCCTGCAGGCTGCGCCTGAGCGGGTGGTAATTATCGATGCCAGGCTCAACAAATGGGAGAAGCAGCCGTCGATGAGCTGGGACAAACAGGGGCAGTACCTCACGCGTGCCTGGATGGCGGCCGATGACGAGAACCTTTATATGGCGTTTCACGTGCGGGACAATTCGCCCTGGGTCAACCATGGCGATGACTGGCAGACATTGTTCAAGACGGGCGATGCCGTTGATCTGCAACTCGGCACAAACCCGGCTGCCGACCCGCAGCGGCGTGCGCCGGTGGTGGGCGACTTGCGGTTGCTGATTGCGCCGCAGGGCGACCGCAACGTAGTGGTTTTGTATCGGCACAGGCTCGATGGCAAGGGTGAAAACCCCGTGACCTTCACCAGTCCCTGGCGCAGTGAAACGGTGGACGATGTACGTCTGCTGGAAGATGCCAAAGTGGCGGTTCGGCGGGAGAAGGAGCGTTACAGCCTGGAAGTGTCGGTGCCGCTGGCAGATCTCGGCTGGCAGCCGCAGGCCGGTGCGACCTACCGCTGTGATCTGGGAGTGATTTTCGGTGATTCGGCCGGCACGGTCAACCTGCTGCGCTCTTACTGGGCCAATGAGGCCACGGGACTGGTCAACGATGTACCCGGCGAGATCATGCTCTCCCCCTTCCAGTGGGGCGATCTGAAAGTGGAGGCAGTGCAATGAAGAGGCTGTTTACAATATTGATGGGTACCGGCCTCCTGCTGGCCAACTCCGGCATGGCTGATCCGGCACGGCTGGTCTGTGAAGGAGTATTGGGCAACTCGGGAGAACAGGGCGAGACACTGGTGCGTTTTGCGGACAAACGGCTGGCAAATCTGCGTGATGGTCTGGGAGTTGCCTCCGATCGTTTCGGTACGTTATGGGATCGTGCCGGACTGGGGCAGATCAACCGTTACAGTCTCGACGGACGTTTGCTGGCCTCGTACAAGTTGCCACAATCCCATTCGAGCCATCACGATGCAGCCACGCTCGTCGGGGATCATTGGCTGCTCTTCCTGCGGCGCGAACTCTGGGCTTTGAACGTGTCTGATGAAACGCCGGATTTTGAGAAGCTTGAGATCAAGGTGGAATCGATTGCACGCAGTGTTGTCGGCGACGAAATACTTGTAGTAGTGGCTGGAGAACCGAGGGAGCTGGCGTTTTACAATCCTGCCACAAAGGCTTTGCGTTCCGTTCCCATGCCGCCTGTTGAGGGTGATTTCAAGCCGGGCGTAACACCCGACGGGAAAGCTCTGGTCTTTGAAAACCGTGCCAAGAACATTTACGTGCTGGAGGGCGGCGTCTGGCAACTCAAGACAACCTTGCAGCATGAGAATCCGCAGATGGTGGATGGCCACTACTGGGCAGGTGCCTGGAATGGCACGCTGCGACGCTTCGACAAGGACTTCGGACCGGCGCCGGGTGTGGTGCTGGGTGGCAATACCGGTTCTTTTATCGGTAATCTGCCGGGCAATTATGAGGTGAACTATCCGACTGCACTGGTTCCGGTGGGTAACGCTACCTATGCCATCGGTGGTCTGGGCTGTGTGGCACATCTGGCAGCCTGGGATAACACGCTGCAGCGGCTGAGCCTCGTGCGGCGTATCGGGGCGCTGCATTCGATCGGTGGTCACCTGGCGTTGGACGGTGGTGGTCGTGTGCGTGTGCCCGGCGGCATCTGGGAATGGAAGTCGGGACCCGCTGATCCGCTCCTGCAGGGACGCGGGATCGGCGGCAACGGACAGGTGGCCCTGTTCGGCAACGGCAGCTTTTTCTCGGCCGCTTTCATTTATGGAACCAGACCGGCGGTAGCCTGGGGACGGTTTGATCTGGAAGCCAAGAGCGGTGATAAGCTTCCGACCGAAATTTCGGACGATGTACGCGGCTGTGTGGCACTGAAAGGCTACCGGCGCAATCGCAGCCTGCGTATGACACAGAAGGGCCGGATGATTGAGACACAGCACGATGACCATGGTAAGCCTAACAAAGACCTGGCGGTGGGGCAGTTGCAGTTGCCGGACGCTGCCGGAGAGCCGCACTCGCTGGCCTGTCTTTCGGACGGTCGGATCATGGCGGCAGTCGGAGGCCGGGTAATGGAGATTGAGCGGGTGGATGAGACGTCGGGCAACTGGCGTGTTGTCAAAGCACTGGACTCTGTAGCCGGCGAGACCTTCGGGAGCGATATCTTTGTGACAGCGGATGCCGGGTGGCTGTGGATCAGCGACCGGGCTAACCACCGTGTGATTGTGACTGACGAAAAACTGGAGCAGGTCAGTGCGGTTTTCGGCGGCGTTCGCGGCAGCAGTTTGAGCCAGTGTGACAGTCCCGGAACGGTTGCCGCTTCGGGGCGTCGGGCAGTTGTTTATGATGCAGGGAATCAGCGAGTTCTGAAGCTGAGATTACCCTGACTTGATTTTTAATCCCAGTTGAGAAAAACCACAACCAGAGACAGACGAAAATGAGACGAATTCTACCCATATTGACAATCGGACTTGCCTGCAGCGTCGGCCTGAGGGCTGACGACCGGACAATGTCCCTCAACAGTGACGTGCCGGTGCTGCCGGCTCCCGGGCCGGTGGTTATCGACGGTGAAACGGATGACTGGGACCTCTCCGGCGGAGTCTGGAGCTACAACAACCCGACGCTGTTTGAGCGATTCTCGGTGTGGACGCACCTGATGTGGGATGACAAGGGAATTTACTTTCTGGCCCGTTATCACGACCCCAGCCCGATGATGAACGACACGTCGGGTGAGGACTTTCACCAGTCCTGGCGTGGTGACTGTTTTCAGGCAAGGGTGATCTTCGACGATCTTACGCCCGATGAGCATATGATGCACATCAATCTCTTTCACTCCTCACGTGATGAGCGGCCCTATATGATTGTGAAGCATGGCGGCTTTCGTAACAAGGAGCCCTACGACCATACCGGTCCCGATCGGCCCGACCAGCTCGAGCGCTGGGGTTCGACCATGGAGGCGTTCGGCGGCAAGATTGCCTTCAAGCCCTGGGAGGATGGCAAGGGATACAATGTCGAGGCTTTCTGGCCCTGGAGTTACTGCCGTACTTCGGGCGAACCGCTCAAGGCCGACGATACGTTTGTCTTCGGTATCGAAGCCATGTGGGGTAGTCAGGATGGTACGGTTCTGATGCACCGTCTGGCGGACGGGATCAAGGACGACACCGTCAACCGGATTTTCATGTTCCGTGCGCGGCGGGGGTGGGGCAGTGCCACATTGCGCGACAAGGGAGACATCACTCTGTCTGAGGAGCAGGCTGAACTGCATGCGGCAAGGCTGAAAAACTTTGTCAATTACGACACCTATGGAACGGTTGAGATTCCCTACAATCTGCCGGAGGATCGCGAAGCTACGATTGTGATCGACAATGCCGAGGGCAAGCGGGTGCGGGCACTCTTCGGCCAGTATCCGCGCGAGGCGGGCGACAATAAGGATCTCTGGGACTGCCTCGACGATGACGGAAATCCCGTGCCGGCTGGTGATTACAAGGTCACAGTGCTGCACCACAGACCGATTGAAATTCCCCTGATCAACAGTCTCTACTGCTCAGCCACTCCGCCCTGGCGTACCGAGAGCAGCGTGGGTTACTGGGGCTCCAACCACGGTCATCCGACATCCGTCGCCACCCGCGGCGACGTAACTCTGCTTGTTTTCGATGGTACTGAAGGTGCCAACGGCCTGCAGCGGATTGACGATAACGGCATTGTTATGTGGTCTGATCAGAATGAGTTTCTGGATGCCACGATCGGCGAAGAGTATGCCTATGCTCTTTCGGATTGTTCCTGGCAGCATCGTGTGATGCTGGCACGTTTCCGTCTGGATAACGGGGCGATGGTGCCCTTTGACGACGAAGCCCGTACGCCCAACCCGACTGTGCGTCAGCAGATGGGCATCCCGATTGAGAGCACGATTGCCCTGGCTTACGGCAAACTCTGGGTACTGGTGCCGGGAGAAAACCTGTATCGTATTCACCCTGATACCGGTGAAACCGAAGAAAAAGTTGACTCGGGAGACATGGCAGCGCTGGCAGATCTTGAGGACGTGCTCTACGTACTCTATAACGACGGCCGCGTGGCAAAGCTCGATGCCGGGTTGAAGGCGACAGAGCTTTTTGCCTATAAGAGTGCCAGCCGTCCGGTGCGCCTCTCCGTGAGTCAGGACGAGCAGCGTTTTGCCATCAGCGATACCGGCATGAACCGGGAGCATGTTCTGGCGAAAGACGGAACGCTGCTCCACCATATCGGCGAGGCTTATGAGTCTGAGCATCGTCCGGCGGGCAAGTTCATCAAGACCAACCTGATCCGTCCGCTCGGAACGGGATTCGACCATCTCGGTCGTCTCTGGACTACTGAAGGACGTCGCACGAGCAAGCGTGTTGTCTGCTGGTCGGCGGATGGCGAGCTGCTGGATCAGTTCTGGGGTCAGTCCGACTATGGTGCCATGTCCGGTTTCCCGCTGGTGTTTGACAGCACCCGTTTTGTGGCTCACGGGATTGAGTTCAAGCTCGACCCCAATCCCGATCCCTGGAATCGTAAAAC